>JAKLGZ010000099.1 GCA_022710385.1 Methanoregula sp. | reverse complement strand
CATTCAGGGCATCGAAAACGCGGAAGATATCTACGCCGACCGAATAGGCATGGGTGACGAAACGGTCAACGACATCATCCGGATAATGACGGTATCCGACAAGGTTCTGTCCACGGAGGAGCATCTGTATCGGGGTGTGCTTCAGCTCTTCCTTGAGCATCCGCACCCTGTCCCATGGATCCTCTGCAAGGTACCGGATGCTTGAGTCGAATGTGGCTCCACCCCATGCTTCCACTGAGAAGAATCCAACCTTATCGATAGTGCGGGCAAGGGGGATCATGTCCTCGGTCTTCATGCGTGTGGCAATCAGGGACTGGTGGGCATCCCGCAGGGTGGTGTCAGTGATCAGCAGTCTTGTGGACATCAGGTTACTCCGGCTCGATGATAAAGGAGGAATTTTTTCAAACCTTTAAATCTTTTACATCATAAGTATAAAAATATCACGAACCGCCATAAAAGAAACGAGTAAAATGAGAATTGCACACAATGACGCAATTATGTCACGATTTGATGGCTCGAAATGCGGGCAGCAGCTTCCCCCTTTTTTGTATCCCCGGGTAGTGAGCAGATCTGCCTGGTCATCCGCCCGTAACAGGCGGAGCTGAATCATCAGGAATCCGATAGAAGCCAGGTTCCTAAATTCGGGATGCATCCCCTTTAGCTTCATAGCGGTGAGGACACGGGACCAGTCCTGGTCAGCATCTTTGATCCCTTGAATCGTTAATTCGATAGCGAGCCCGATGTCGAATCCGATCCCTGTGCCAAAGAGCCAGACTGCCAGGTCAAGGAACTCCCCCGGTGTCCAGCCTTGGAATATCGTGAACGCGAGGAGAAGGAGGATGCCAATCCGGATAAAGTACGATATTCCATTCTCCCCTATGATCTGCATGACCAGAGCGACGATTCCGGTGAAAGGGAGGAGAATATACAATGCTTTTGACTTGACGGTGGAGACGAGAGCTGCCGGGTAGAGAAAAAGCCAGAACAAAGTAAGCAGTGCTCCTGCTATGCTGAGGTAGGTAGCCGCAGAAAGGAGGAGTACCGAGAAGAGCCTCAGCCTTGCATCCTGCACAGAGCTTCCCCCAAATCCTCTTCTGTCAGGTTTGCCGGGATTACCCCTTTGCCGATGAGAAACCTGATATGAGAGGGCGCATGCTCCCACAAGGGAAGTGCTTCAGGCACTTTTCCAACGTATTTAAGGACTCCATCGCACATCTCCCAGAGGTAATCGGTCTTTGGGAAATAACGCTGTTCGTGGGTGAATAGTATTGTGATCCCAGAAGAGCGGGTTGAAAGGTGCTGTGCCACTCTTTGCTTCTCACGGCAATCAAGGGCACTATATGGTTCATCCCAAACAAACAGATCCCGGTCACACAGTGAGAGGCATGAGAACTGTAACTTCCGGAGCTCCCCGCGGGAAAGGCAGAATGGATCTTCCCCACCCCTTCCGGTCAATCCAGCTCTATCAAGCGCTAATTCCGGGACAACCCCATATGATTGGGCCTCTTTCTCCAGCGTTGCTCCGATGACATGGTATTCAGGAAACTGCTGGCAGAGCATCCAGGATGAGATCCCATCAAGGACAAGCTCCCCGGATGTTGGTTCCAGAAGCCCGCAAATGAGCTCGGCGAGGGTCGTTTTCCCTGATCCAACCCTCCCTGAAATCAGGTGAATCCCCGGAACCAGGATACCATCAGCGGCGCAGGACCAAGATCCCCGCTTCATGATGATCCTGTCAAGGACCAGTTTCAATCCGAGACCTCCATGCGAAGGGGACATAACAGGTCCCGGAAAGCGCGGAAAATACTTCAGAAGGAGCACCAATTGAACGGATCCGGCCATTAAAAAGGGCGATCAACGTCTCAGACCGGGACGCAATGTCCATATTCTGGGTACATCGTATTACGTATACTGCTCCAGAACTGCTGATGACCTGTTCTGCAGCATCAACTGCATGCTCATCAAGGTGTGAATCAAATTCGTCCAGAAGGAGTACTTCCGGTGAATGGATAGTAGCAGAAAGAAGTGCTACCAGCACCTTCTCCCCTCCTGAGAGGGTATGGATATACCGATCAGCGAGGTGGGAGAGCCCTGCACGCTCAATAGTCAGGTCCACTTTCCGGGTAATCTCCTCACAAGGGAGATGAGAAAATCGCAGCGTTGATGCCAGCTCGTCTGAAACCCGCGAAAAAAGGATATTTCTGTCGGGATACTCATTTACAAAACCAATACGGCGTTCCCGGAGTGGCGTATCATCGATAAGGGCAGCCCCTTCTGCATGTTTCAGAACCCCCGAAAGCACCCGGAGAAACGTCGTCTTCCCGCTGCCGTTTGGACCTATCAATGACACATACCCGGGGGGTATCGTGAGTTCCGGGATGGAGAGCCTTCGAAAGACTAAGTTCCGGACAACGATCATGTACCAGGCACCTCTTCTCTCTTCATTGTATTTACCCTATCCAGGCGCTCTCCGATAACCCAGACGGCGTATCCTTTCACTATATCCCCAGGAATGAAAGGGAGCACTCCGACAAGAAATGCGATAGAGGGAGAAAGCCCGGTGGAGAGTATCAGCCATGCGATGCCGCAAAGAAAAATGCACCCATCTCCGAGCAGTATGCCGAGGAGCCTTGCAGATCGTTCACAACGTTCGAACAAAATTCCTGTGATGCATGCACCAGGAATGAATCCAAGGATATACCCTCCTGTGGGCCCAAGCAGGATCCCCAGACCTGCACCCCCGTTATGAAAAACAGGGATACCGATGAAACCCATCAGGACGTATAATCCTGTGGGCAAAAGGGCATAGCGCTTCATGACAGCCCCGGAGAGGAGAACGAACAGTGTCTGCAGCGTGAAAGGAACGGGAACGAATGGAATAGATATCCAGGATCCCAATGCTATGAGCCCGGTGAATGCAGCAGTCTCAGTGAGAAGGAGCGCCCGCTCCGGGGCATGGAACATCGTCAACCCTATATTTTTTTCTTGTTGACGATAAAGTATTACCGCTGGATACAGTCCCCGCCAATCACCCTCTCGATCTTACCATTGTCTTTCCTGATGAGGAGCGCTCCAAACTCATCAATATCAATTGCTTCTCCCTCAAAAGTCGCTTTCATGGTATTGATCCGTACGCGGTGCTCCAAAGTACATGAGAGGGATTTCCATTCCCGGGTCACTGCCTCATACTCCCCTGCTTCGATAAGGAGAAACCGGCTCTCAAATTCACGGAGCAGCCGTGCGAGAAACGATGCCCGGTCAACATCATGACCCATTTCGGCCGAGATCGAGGTGACCGCGCTCTTTACCCCCTCGAGATCCTGGGGAGAGATATTAACATCAACACCTATCCCAAGCAGACAGTAGTGGATATCATCTGCTTCGGCAAAGAGTTCGAGAAGGAGACCTGCCACCTTTTTGTCACCGATATAGATATCATTCGGCCACTTGATCAGCGCGCCGAGATCATATTCTTTCCTGATTGCACGAGCGACAGCAACCGATGCGGCCATCGTAACCATGAAAACACGATCAATGGGAATGCGGGGTTTGAGTACAATGGTGATCCAGACGCCCCCGATTGGCGATACCCAGGATCGTCCGAGTCTTCCAATCCCTCCCGTCTGCTCTTCAGCAATGATAACCATGCCATGGAGAAGCCCGGCATCCCCCTCGCTCGCAATCTGCTTTCCCACCCAGATAGTTGAAGGAGTATTTTCGAAGTAGCGTATTTTTTTCCCAATAAAGCTGGTCCTGAGTTTCTTATGGACCTCGTATGGGAGAAGTCGGTTGCTTTTCTTTGTGAGGCGGTATCCTTCTTTTTGTGAAGCCGAGATCTCATATCCCATGCTGATCAGTTCTTTGATATGTTTCCAGACTGCTGATCGCGATATCCCCAGCTTGCTGCTGAGATACGCTCCGGAGACAGGACCTTCTGCTCCCTCAAGAACTTCAAGAACTTTGAATGCCGCGTCGTACATTCTCATTACCTTTTTGCATTGATCTGTTCGGACGGGAGTGGGCAGGGATCCTTTCCGCATACCTGCTCGAGGATGAACGCCTGGTGCTCCATAAGCGTTGCAAGATCAAATATTCCCGTGATATCAACGACCCCGATAGCGACGATTGCATCACCAGTACTGTCACGGATTGGACTAACCACAACGGGAACACCCTTATATGCGCCAGACTTCGGGGTTACTTTTAACACTTTATTCTCTTCCAGAACCTGTTCGAGCACTGGCCCTGTATACTCCCTGTCCACGATGGTTCCCGACTCGATTCGGACTCCAGGCTTTTGCTTTGATCGTGCAGTAATGGGAAGGCGATTGAGCATTTCATGCAATGCCATTCCTACAGGGATAAGGTCATCGGCAGTGGACCCGGTTGAGATGATGAAACGGTTCATCGGTACCTCTCTCATAGAATCCACGCTTCCAGTCAAAATAATGTTTCCTCCGGTGCTGAACAGAATGTTTTCAGAAAGACCTTTGAAGGATATTCATGCACCGTGGTGACCACAATCTCGCCCCTCCCAATGTTTTGTACTATCATTACAGGATTTCCACACGAAGAAGCAACAATGCGGCCTTCGTATTCGGTAAAATATCCATCACATTCGACAGCATGGGTATCATATCCCTCCAAAAGGGAAGAAGCATAATGGCTGGTATCAATCTCAAGATTCCGGCACCCATAATCATGGCGATATCGGATCTGTTGCGGGAGCCAGTCGTACGCATCTTCGCGTTCAGATGATGCGCCAAAGACGAGCAGATGCCCG
>JAKLGZ010000098.1 GCA_022710385.1 Methanoregula sp. | reverse complement strand
TTACGGTGTGCGATCCGGGGGCAACGCCGCTGATGGTGGCAGGCGTCTTTCCCTTCTCCACCCCGTCAAGGAACACGGCTGCACCTGCGGGAACGGTAGAAACGGTAACGGTGCCGGTGTTCCCAGAGTCCCTGTTGTCCGGAGGGTTCGTATCATCCCCGGGCCCGGAGCTGACGGGACTCATAGGGATAGCAAGGGTGGTCATCTTTGCCGCGGTTATGGTGATCGGGGCTGAATACTCATCATACCCGTTCTTCGTCAATGTAAGGTCGTGCGATCCCGAACTCAGGCCGGAGAGTGTCAGCGGCGTGGTGCCCCGGTACGTGTCATCGAGATAGACTGATGCACCGGGCGGGTTTGAGCTTAGGGCGAGAGACCCGGTAGCAGGCACGGGCCTGAGTACAGGTGCAAAGGTGGTGGTCTGGCCGGCAACGATGTTTATCATCTCGGTTATGTCTTCATACCCGCTCATCTTGATGGTGATGGTGTAGGTCCCGACTTTGAAATTTGGGACGGTTACCGGCGTGGTGCCCTTGGCAATCCCGTCAATGAAGATGGTCGCACCGCTCGGGGTTGAATCAACAGACAGGGTACCTTTCGATATCGTTGCGGTCAGCAGGTAACTGACTGTTTTTGCCGAATCCGAGCTGATTTCCACATTCTGGGTGATATCGGCATACCCGCTCTTTCTGACAAGCAGGGTGTGGGTACCGACCTGGAGAGCCATCGTGACGGGGGTCTGTCCCCGGTACGTGCCATCAACTGTCACGTCGGCTCCGGAAGGCAGGGTTTCGACGGTGAGCATTCCCAAAAAGTCCTTTGGGTTGATGACATCAAATGCCATGCCGGGTTGCGGGATTAGGAACAGGAATGCCAGCAGCAGGATGACCGTCAGGTTCATTAATTTCTTTTTGTCTGCTCGAATTGTCATGGGCATCATTCCCGCAGAGAAAAATTTCTCCATTGGTCAGCTCGCCCGCCGGCCTGCAATCCAGAACGCGGAGCATACTGCAGCAACGGCAACACCCGCCGGCAGCGGGAGTTTCCCGGCACCGCCCGCCGAGCCCGGAGGCCCGACCGTGATGGTCCCGCCCGCAACATTATTGGCAACGTTCTTGAGGTCGGTGCCGAACGCGCCCCGGACCACGACGTCCATCGGGGAGCTGGTCCCCTGTGTCCCAAGCACGTCAAAGGTGAGCAGGGCAACGTTCCCGTCGCCGATGATGCCCTGCGAGTCCACGATCCCGATGTTGATGGTGCCCTGCTGGACCTCGTTTGTCTCGATCATGCCGTTCTTTGCAAGCGTCCCGGCCTCCCCGCTCACGAACTTCAAGGCCGCTGTATCGTAGGTAACCGTCAGGTCGAGCCCCCCGACACCATAGGCGCCCGTGATTTTGACCGGGATGACGGCCTTGCCGCCGGCCCCCACGGTCTGGCTGTCAATCCCCACCACGATACCTGCCGCACCCGCTGCGCACACCAGCACCAGCAGGGCGATGACTCCGAACACGGTTCTGCGCTGCATATCAATCTCCGTTCTTCTCATGGTTGTTCCCCCGGGGCCTCACGGGATCGGGATGGGTAAAGATTCCAGGTTATTAAACACTGTCCCTGAGCCACGAACTTCACTACCTGTGCCGGTTTTCGACCCGGATTCAATCGCCACGGTTTTGCCCTGAGCAATCTTGAGGATATCGCGGGCATCCCCGGAGTTGAGACTTCCATCATAATTCACATCGCATCCCGGATCAGGACGAATCTTTCCTACGGACATCTGAATAATCATAAGGGCATCACGGGTAGAAGCATACCCGTCACTGTCACAGTCCCCTTGTATCGAACGACCGTAATGAATATCGCCGCTGATTCTGTTATCTATCATTAACCGTTGCCCGTCAATTTTATTAGCGATTACTGAATCAACTCTCGTTGGTATTGGATATTTTATGTCTTTGTCAAGTATACAGTGGATTACCGCAATCGTCCCGCTCCCGCTCATAGCTTTCGAAGATGCAAAAGAGATGGCTATTCTCATAATATTACTTTGATAACCTGATGCATCCCAATAACCGTAATCTGAACTGATTCTATAATCAAATATTGAATCAGAATTAATGGATCCTTTCTGGACATTACTACATTTCAGATATTTAAGCTCCGTAAGTGGTATTCCCACACCTCCTCTTTCGTCAAATTTTAATATAAAATCCATATTTCCGAGGTCCCTGATATTATATACATAGACATTGTAATCGAACTCTTTTCCAGGAGATACTCCGATTTTCTCAAGTGCAAACATTGGTTCTTTTATTCCAGCGTCTTTTACTGTATTCCCCAGTGGTTCAGCCATGATCCCTGTCGTTCCTGCCGCCGGTACCGCGGGCATGGCAACCAGCAGGAGTACCATGACCGCACAAACATCCGAAACCTGAACTTTCATGAACATTCCCCTCATGCATCCTCATGTCCCCGAAGGTAAGCACCCGCGCCGCAAGGGCACGGGCCCCCCCGCAGGGCCGTGATCCGGTGCCACACACCCGTACCTTCATCTCACGGCCGGCCCTGTGGCAGGGACGGGCAGCCTATCCCGGCTGCATCACCGACCGCCGCAGAATCTCCCGGGCATCCGACGAGTCCACCCTCCCGTCCCCGTTCAGGTCAAGAGACGAATCATAGGAGGCCTTTCCCACCGCAACCTGCAGGGCCGACAGTGCATCCCGCGTGTTCCAGAGCCTGACTGCCGATGTCCCGATATTCAGGGTGGACTGGGTGGAGGATGTGTTCCCAAAAGCAGCGGCCTTTGCCGCGCCGCTGACAAGGGATGGCTGGAACGCCGTGTCGGCCAGTCCTTCGGGAATGGCGGCGCGGATGCAGTAGTTCGGGGAGCCCCGGTCATCGTATCCCTTCGGGCTCTCCGAGCACCGTTCGAACGTCCCGTACTGCTCCCGCGCCGCCGCCTCGCTCATGAGGCTGCAGTCCGCAGGGCAGGAGGCCGCGACTGCCGCAGGTACCTGGCTGATGAGGGCCGGCTGCAGCCTGTCGCTGATGATTGGCGTGGGGGTATGGGGGCGGATGCAGTAGTTTGGGGATCCGTTGCTGTCATATCCCCTTGGGCTGTCGGAGCAGCGCTCGAAAGATCCGTACCGCTCCTTCGCCGCCGGCTCGCTCATGAGAGTGCAGCCTTCGGGACAGGAAACCGCGACTGCCGCAGGTACCTGGCTGATGAGGGCCGGCTTCACCACGATCGCGGGTGCTGTTGTCGTAGGGACTGCTGACTTGGCATACTGGACAACCGGGACCTGGATCACTGCCGTGGTTATTGTCGTTGCCGGTTGCTGGGCTTTTTTATGGAAACAGAATTTTGCAGTTCCTGCCGCATCATACTCGCAGGGGACCGCTGCACATTTCTCATAGCTGCTTCCCAGGACCGATGCAGCATCAGCCTCCTTCAGGCACTGGCACCCTCCGATGCAGGGAACGGTGACCTGCTTTGCGGCAGCCGCTGCCCCGGGATCTATGTTTAAGGCCAGGAATGAGAGGGGATGGACCGGGTCTGGTAAGGTAACTCCATTAATACCGGGAACAACAAAAATACAAAAAATAAGACCAAGGAGAAGTATCCTCTGCGGTCTCTGGTACAGGCTGCTATGCAATCAGATACACTTCTCCCGTATTGTTGGTGGTTGACTTACGGCACAGAAGTTTTCTAACATCTTTCAAGATGATAAATTTTATTATTCGTTTTTGCGTTTTTGCTCTTTTTTAAAAATCCATTGATTATACTGTCTGACGCTCCCGGGGGTGTCGAATCTCATCAGAGATGAGACAAGAGAAGAACGCATCAGCGTTCTTCGACCTGTTAAACCTGCTTCGAAGAACTCTTACGAGTTCTTCTCATCCTCGTGGTTCTGATGAACCACTCGAACCCCGCCGCTGCGGCGCCACGGTCAGGATTGCGCCGTATGAGCTGCACACAAAAGTATTGGATTTGTCGGGTAATACCGAAGAATCACAAGCGCCCCGGCCCCCTTTGGACCGGGCAGGCGCAAGGGGGCGATCATCAAAAAAAAAGCGGTTCTCCAGAGCATTTGTTTTTTTCGCGAAACCGCATATCAGTGCCCTTCCGTAACCGGTTGAGATGGCACATCGTTGCAGGGTCCTCTGGCTGCAGGGCAAAATGACAACCGGGAGAAATAACGGTGAACGCCATGATTCGTGGTAATGGGGATCCGCATTCTCAGAGGGTTGTCAGGATGGTAAGGATTAAAAAAATGAATTTCCAGTATCTCCCTCAGCCATGCCGGGTCTCGTTCTTCCCGTCGCTCACGACCTTGCCGTCCTTCAGCCGGACAATGCGGTGGAAGTAGTCCTTGTGCCAGTCCTCGTGCGAGACCATCACGATGGTCTGGTGCAGCTCCTCGTTGATCTCGTGGAAAAGATCGAGCACCATCCGGGAGTTCTCGGAATCGAGGTTGGCGCAGGGCTCGTCAGCAAAGAGAATATCCGGCCGGTTCACCATAGCGCGGGCGATCGATACCCGTTGCTGCTGGCCGCCGGATAGTTCACGGGGCAGGTGGTCCTTCCGGTCGCACAGGCCAATCCGCTGCAGGATCCCGTAACTGTCCTTTTTCACCTGCTCTTCGGTCCGGTCTTTGCGGAGCATCGCCGGCAGGGAAACATTCTCGAGAACGGTGAGGTCGGGCACGAGGGCATAGTCCTGGAAGACATAGCCGAGCTTGTAGAGGCGGAACATCGTCTTCTCGTATTCGGTAAGGCCAAGGATATCCAGCCCGTCAACGATCACCCGGCCGGAGGTGGGGAGATCGAGAAGCCCGAGCAGGTGCAGAAGCGTGGTCTTGCCGCTCCCGCTCGCCCCGGTGATACCGAGGAACTCTCCCTTCTCAATCGTGAGCGTAACGCCATCCAGAGCCCTGACCTCG
>JAKLGZ010000097.1 GCA_022710385.1 Methanoregula sp. | reverse complement strand
TTTCAAAAGTGAACGCACTTTTGTCTGTGCAACCCCGTCATTCCGTGCAAATGCAATCTCATCGCCGATAGAGAGGGTACCATCGTAAAGGATGACATCGAGGGTTGTCCCAAGCCCGCGCTCCTCTTTCACTTCAAGGACCGTGCCCATGCCAGGCCCCTCAACCGAGAGGGCAAGCTCCTGTTCCATGTATCGCTGGGCAAGCCCGATCATGACCATAAGCAGTTCCGCGATCCCTTCCCCCGTATGGGCACTGACAGGCACGATTGCAAGGTTCCGTTGAAAATCGGATACTCTGTCAAACCGCTCGCAGGAAAATCCAAGGTCAGAGAGCCGGGCCACCATTTCATAGAGCCGGGTCTCAACGATCTCTTTCACCCGGTCATTCTGGCGCGAAAATGATGTCAGGAAGGGCTGATCGGTATTTGCTCTCCATCCGTGAATCCGGTCAATCTTGGTGGCAGCAACGACAAACGGCGTCCTGCAGGACCGGAGAATCTGGAGGGCTTCCAGGGTCTGCGGCTGGAATCCCTGGCTAATATCCACTACAAGGATAGCCATGTCGGCCAAAGCTCCTCCCCTTGCCCGGAGGGTCGTAAAGGCATGGTGCCCCGGTGTATCGATAAAGAGCAATCCAGGAACATTCAGTGCCAGCTTCTCCATCGATCCGCTCATCTTTCTTATCGCATCGATAGGGACAATTGTGGCCCCGATATGCTGGGTGATAGCCCCGTCTTCGGTGCTGACTACAGATGAGCCGCGTATCCTGTCCAGGAGAGAGGTCTTGCCATGGTCCACATGGCCGAGGACAGCGACAATAGGAGTGCGTATTTTGGATTTCTGAGTCATCAGGGTTCACCCTCTCGTTCTCTTTTCATCCCCGCATAGCCGGGTTCCTCTATGGCCGGAGTTATGCTGGTCCCCACCCCATAATCTTATCTGCGGGGGGGACTAGTCGATCTCTTCTGCATACTAATAATACACAGGATCACATAAGTCCCACCCCAACGCAAGTCAGATATCCATCCGTCAGGATGGTGATTTATTTATAGCGTAAAAACCAATGTATCCGGGTATATTCTGCCAGGGTGGGGTAGTTGGTCATCCTAGGGGACTGTGGATCCCCCGACCCGGGTTCGAGTCTCGGCCCTGGCCTCCCTTTCTTTTCCCGTTCTTACACCTGCACTACAGGTCTGTCATCGGTGAGTCACACCGGGGACACTTTAGGGCATAGCAGGGCAGAGTTACAGATCCTTTCCGTTCATATCCGCAATTCGGACAGCGGCATGTCACCTGATCGATCATGGGTCCAGCCCCTCTCCTCCCTGCCGGACCATCCGCTTCCCTCCCTCTCATCAAAGCACCACATAAGCAGGGGGACTCTTCCATCATCAATTTTCTTAGGGTAAGGATAGCTGAGCTGGTCTGATGCGGAAGTGCTCATCGTTGAGGGAGATAAAGGATGAGCAGAATTCCGGGATACAATGAGGAGGATTAATATCTCGGAAGAATGTCACATCCATTGTAGTCAAATAGAGGCTGAAATACTCCGTTCCAGTAAATGAATGTAAGATCCCATGGCCGCTGTTCGGTCGAGATGAGAGTGTGATAATGCTGGAGATCCCTTCCGTTGGGGTATACTCTACCCTTTTTATGTCGATGTAATGAATACACCACTCTTTATGAAAGAAGCGGGAGTGAACTGATGGTCCGCATTTACAATGTCAGCACGGGTGCCACGAGCGAAGTGGAAAAGATCAGAAAGAGCGAGGAAGAATGGCGAAGCGTCCTTTCAAACGATGCATTCCGGATTGCGCGGAGAGGTGAGACAGAACCAGCTTTTACCGGATTATATCATGATTTTCATGGCAGGGGGATATACCAGTGTGTCTGTTGTGGCACGGATCTCTTCACCTCCGAAACCAAGTTTGATTCGGGAACCGGCTGGCCGAGTTTCTCTGCCCCGGTAAGTGACACGAACATTCTGACCCGGCCTGATACCAGCTACGGGATGGTGAGAATCGAGGTACTCTGCGCCCGTTGTGAAGCCCATCTTGGCCATGTTTTTGACGATGGACCTCCCCCGACACACAAACGATTTTGCATGAACTCGGCTTCATTACGGTTTATTCCCGGCTGATCCAGGAAAATTCAGGAATGTAGATTCAAAAATTTTTTGGAATCGACGGGGTAGGTGATGAAAGAGGAGGGCTATCTCAAAACACTTGGTCTCCCGGAACTGGTAAGCCTTGGTGTTGGTGGGACGATAGGATCTGGTATTTTCGTGGTTCCTGGTCTTGCAGCCGGCATTCTGGGTCCTTACTCCCTTCTTGCGTGGATCATCGTTGGAGTATCAGCATCCTGTGTGCTGCTCTCTCTTGCATGGCTGCTCAGAAAAACAGATTCAGGGATTCCTTCTTCACCCTTTTTTCAGAGGTCTTTGGTGAGCGGATCGCAACAATCCTTATCCTTCTGTACCTCTCCTCAGGAATTCTTGGGATCGGGACGATTGCTGCCGGAATCGGGCAGTATCTTTCCTTCTTCGGGATAGATGATATCCTTCTTATCGAATTGCTCATCATCGCACTATTCTGGGGAATCAACCTGATAGGTATCACCCTTTCAGGAATAACTGAAAACCTCCTGACCGCTCTCAAGGTAATACCGCTTGTCGTAATCGCCCTCCTCCTTCTTCCCTCCGTTGAATTGCAAAATCTCACCCCATTGGTTCCGATCACCGCTACGGGTCTTGTTACAACGGTCCTTCTAGTGTACTGGCCCTTTACGGGATTTGAAATAAGCACCATCCCTGTGGATGAGATGAGAGATTCACGGATGGTACCTTACGCATTGGCTATTGTCATGCTGGTCGTCTCGGCAGAGTATCTCCTCCTCAATATTGCCCTCATCGGAAGTGTGGGGAGCGCGGTGCTCGCTGCCTCTCCTGCTCCGATTGCCACCGCGGCAGCCCTGATATTGTCCCGATCAGGATCAACTGTTGCCGTTATCGGCATTATCGCGATGCTTTCAGCCCTCAATGCTTATCTGGTCGGAGGGTCACGACTCCTCCATAGCACTGCCGTAGCGCTGCATGTGAATTCGCTTACCTCCCTGAATCCCCGCGGGGCTCCAATGGCCCCATTACTCCTTATTGCCATTCTCTCCGCGGGCATCCTCTTTCTTACCAACAGTTTTGAGGCGCTTGCCGTCCTTTCCGTTCTTACTACACTTGTTCCCTATCTTTTCTTCTGCATTGGTGCATATCGTGTGGTTCCGGGATTTTCAAAGCGATTGATCACTATTGCAGGAATTGCCAGTTGCGGAGGATTACTTCTCCTTTCATTTCTTTTTTAAAAGGGGATGACTGAAAGAAAAATGAAAATGGGAAAGAAACGGATGAGGGATATCTGGCAACAAAGAAGAATAATAACAGAACCAGAAGCATCTGCCTATTTTTTATACGACATTGATCCTCCTCATAATGGAAGGTGTGTAAATGAGAGAGAATATCCTGATGGCCGCAGCAATCATTGTTTTTTCATGTGTACCCGTTGTCCAGCTGATAGCCGGCATCTGAAACAAAATCCTTTTTTCACGGTAATTATTTTCCATTCTCGCTCCAAACATCACAATCGTTCATGGCACAAACCAGAGACCAGTTGCTGAGTCAATGGCGGCATAATCCCCGCATCCGCGGGATATTTTCCATGGCTTGGCGCTCATGGAACAGGGTAATAAGGCAAAACCGTTGGATACGGTAAAAGAGAGAGGGGAGAGATTGACCGAGAAAATTTGTCCATTTGATAAAAAAACCTGCATCAGAGATCAATGTGCCGTTTTCAGGGATGATCTCGGCAGGTGTGCATTCCTGCTGATAGGAAAACAGTCGGGAGCTCATCCATACTCCCAGCGGAGCACGGGGGATCAACCCTCCGGGAAGTTCAAAGCCCATCTCTTTGAATGAAAAAAGGGGAAAATTTCAAAAAGCAACGATGCTGATAGAGCTCACTGGTGATTATGTGGATCTTGGTTCTCTGAAGCAGCAAACCGTTCTTCTCTGTCTCTTACTTATCCTCATGACCGGACATGCATCCGCAGAGGTGAGGAATGGTACCATAGGAGAGGTCATCGGACTATCCGGCACCGCTCCTGGATTCGATGTGGTGTACCTCTTCATGACGGGGCCTGGGTTGCCGCAGTATGGATCAAGAATGGACAGTAGTGTATCCCCGGTTGTTACCGGAGATCCGGACTCGTTCACTCAGGTGGTGTTGGATGGAGACCGGTGGAATTATTCATGGCAGACCGGGCGGGTCTCTGGGGGGCTCGCTCCAGGGCTTTACACAGTATATGCCTCAACAGCACCCGTGGCAGCAGATGCCCTGTCAGGAATCCCTTATTCGGAAACAGATGTTTTTCTTTCAAAGCCCGTCACAACGGGGACGTTCCACGTACAATCTGCCCCTTCCGGGGCACAGGTGGAAGTCAATGGGAAATATTCAGGGAACACCCCGCTCGACCTTCCCGATCTTGTTCCTGGAACGTACCTGATCAATATCTCTTTAGAGGGGTATATTCCTGAAAACGGGGCATACGACCTTTCCGCAGGAGAGACAAAACAGATATCGGTGGAACTGGAGCCTGGGCTCCTCTCCGCGACAGATTCCCCCTTACCCCAGACAACGATTCCAGAAACGACAGCCGGTACTGCCCAATCCCCGACCCGGGCCCCCCTTCCCAGTCTTATCGTGGCAGCATCACTTGTCATCGGGCTTGGAATGGCGATTGGACTCATCCGGAAGTAATTTTTTTTTTCCTGAAGAAATCGAACGATAGGGGTATAGCATAACCTTATTACGCAGTTGAACTGATGCATCCTATGAGGTGAGAGGTAATGTGCACCGTTGGTGGACCTGTCGATATGGAAATTCCCCCTGAACGAGTGAAGGGGAAGAATTACCGATGCAAAGAGTGTGGAGAGAGATTCAAGGGGGT
>JAKLGZ010000096.1 GCA_022710385.1 Methanoregula sp. | reverse complement strand
AACGTAACCCTGGGCCTTCCCCGTCTGATCGAGATCATGGACGCAAGAAAGGAGCCGAGCACCCCCACGATGACTATCTTCCTCGAACCAGAATTCGGGGTCGACAGGGATCGGGCGCGGGAAGTCAGCTGGCAGATCGAGGCAGCACCACTCCACGAGTTCGGGGATATTACCATAGATATGGAAAATATGCAGATCGTTGTCCACCTCAACACGGCGGTATGTGAAAAGAGAAAGATCGCCCCCGTATCTATCCTTGAGGTTGCTCCAAAGAAGATCAAGGAACGACGACACTATCGTGACTTTGAATTCGAGATGGATGAGAAGACCGCGACCATCATTTTCATGCCGAAGGACAGAGAGAGTTACCAGAATCTGTTCCAACTCGCTGAACACGTCAGAAATGTAATCGTGCAGGGTATCGATGACATCGAACGGGTCGTTGTCCGGAAGGAGAGCGGAGAGTATATCCTATATACTGAGGGCTCCAACATTAAAGACGTGTTTGAGGTTGAGGGAGTGGATACCACCCGTACCCGCACCAACAACATCAGCGAGATCTCGCAGGTACTCGGGATCGAGGCTGCCAGAAATGCAATTATTCACGAAGCGCTCTCTACGTTAGGAGAACAGGGTATCCTTGTTGATGTACGCCATATTATGCTTGTTGCTGACATGATGTGCATGGAAGGAGAAGTAAAACAGATCGGCCGTCACGGAATTGCCGGTGAGAAAGAGAGTGTGCTGTCACGTGCAGCATTTGAGGTCACGGTGAACCACCTGCTCGATGCCGCCGTTGCAAATGAGGTCGATGAATTGTCCGGGGTTACTGAGAACGTGATTGTGGGCCAGCCCATTCAGCTCGGTACCGGAGATGTAAAACTAATCGCGAAATCTTTGAACTAGGTGAATTGTAATGGATTTTAATGTATCGTTAAGAAGAGCTATCAAGACCGGGGATGTTATCCTCGGTCAGAACCAAACCGAACAATGCATTAACGAAGGCAAGGCTCAGATGGTAGTTCTTGCCGGCAACTGCCCTGAAACGTTTAAAAACTTATTATCCTCACGGGAAGGACTGTTCATCTACACGTACGAGGGATCAAGCGTCCAGCTTGGCAAGGCGTGCGGAAAACCGTTTATGGTCAGTGCACTTGCTGTAGTGAATCCCGGTGAATCTGACCTTCTCAATCTGAAGAGGGCGTGAGAGATGTCCGAGATCGTTCTGACCGAGGACTGCATGCGCCTCATATCCCAGTTTGAACGTCTCACCGGTGCTGGAAGCCGGGACTGTGTGATTGATGATCGCAACAACAGGCTGATCTTTGTTGTCAATCCTGGTGAGATGGGACTTGCCATTGGAAAGAAAGGGGCCAGTATCAAGAAAGCAATGGAAGTGATGGGGAAAAAGATCGAGGTTGTTGAGTACTCGCCAAGTCCCGAGCAATTCCTCAAAAACTGTTTCCTTCCTGCTCAGGTTGTTACAGTCGGATTTGAGACAGAGGACGAAGGACGGATAGCCCATATCGAGGTCAGGCAGGAAGACAGAGGTATTGCTATCGGAAAGGAAGGGAAAAATATTTTCAAGGCGAAGAAACTGGCGCTCCGCCAGCACAATATCTCGGATGTGACACTTGTCACAGAAGAGGAAGAAACCTGATCAACCTTTTTCAAACCACACTCGTCAGAACGGGCCTGGAGGGATTCGAACCCTCGACATCCGGGTTAGAAGCCCGGCGCTCTATCCTGGCTAAGCCACAAGCCCAATGAGTTGCCTATACTCTTTGGTATCTATCCTTATTAAATCTCGGAATGGTCTCGCTCTACCGTAGTTTCATACGATCGCTGCCTGAAGAACCATTGCCTCGTGATGGTATGTTCCCGATAGGATAGATATTTCAGAATACATAAAAAAAAGAAAGGGTGTGGGGATATACCAGGTCAGCCGGCATGGTAACAGGCTGATTTCACCACATCCACAGAGACCGGATGCATAATTCCTTCATGAGTGACAGATTTGACAATTGAAGATCCGACGCACCTTACCTTTATCCGGGCTGACATCCTTTCCCGCTCCTCGAAATGATATCCCTGTGTAAACTCCATCATTCGCTTCATTGTGATGCTTATCGCAATAATCTCAACAATGATTCCCGTGTCACCTGGATCAAGGTCTTCCATATCCACCGAAGTCATGAATACGGCCGCACCGGGATCGAGGCCTGCCAGGGTGACAACATTATGTGCACTTTGGAGTTCAAGGGTACGGGGTCTGCCTTTGTGGAGTTCCTGTATCACGTCCGGAGAAATTCCTGTTAAAGCAAAACATTTCATTATGGATCACCCGTACATCGGGAGCTGCTGCTCCTTTTTAGGAGTTGCTTCAGCCGTCTGAACCTGCTCCGCGAGTTTATGCATGGTTGACTCGATCTCTTCAGCTTGATCAAGCAAGGGCTGAATATCGAGCGTAAGACCGTACATCTTGTTCAGAACTTCTATCGTAGCCGCTGAAGCTCTCGGATCGGGGGCATTGATTGTCTCGCCAAGTAAACCATATGCATCGACATTTCGTATCCTGCATTCCGTGAGGAAACTGCTTGCAATACCCGAGATACTCCCGATGGGGAGAATGATCGTGCTATCCTGTATTCTCTGCAGTGCCTTCTCGGAAGTAGCCACTCCGAAAACCCGTTTTTCCATCTCGTTGGTGATAATACCTGCAATGGTGACAATCTCCTTGATTTTGAATGGCATCAGCCATTCCATGATACCGTTTGCCACTTCATAACATATATTCGGGTGGATGGGGATGTCAGCAACAATTGCCGCAAGATTCTCTTTTTCATATACCCTTACCGGCACGTTAATCACGCCGCGAGTCATCATCGCAAGAGGGGGGAAGTATTTGCTGTTCATGCTTCCGATCTGCGTGAACTCAAGCTGGTCAACCATGTACTGGAGGGCAATACTTCCGACAAGGCCACTGCCGGGAAAGCCCATTAAGACGGAAGAACCTTCCTGGCTCAAGGGTTTTGAAAATATGCCGATATCAGGGATGTGGTCCGGTGACATTAACTTAACATATTTCATCAATATAAAAAAGTATTATGCAAGAATACCAGGTGAAACGTGGATTTAGCAAAGACTTGGGTACTACCATGGCAGAAGCATTAAAGGAATGCTTCGATACCGATGTCAAAAAGGAGGGAGACCATTATCAGATCAGTTTCGGGGCACTCCGACTCCTGGATGTAACCGTCGGCAAAGATGGAAAGACTCTTTTAGTCCACACCGAATCTGACAAGGACGCACCGGATGCGGTGATCCTTGATACGAACAGGCGCTTTAGAAAGTACCTTGATCTGGTAACTGGCTTTTCAACGAAGGAACGCGTGAAGAAATCGAAAAGTATTGAGGAAGCCTGATCCCTTTACTCAATGACGAGTGCCGGTTTGAAAGGGAGAGCGAGAGATGCTTTCGCATGGACGCTCTCACCGGCATCACGGACAATTACTGGAACACCGAACTCTTTCCTGAGGAATTTCTCGGCTTTGCGGAAGGTGGCCGTTTCATCAGGAATCTCCTCAAGCAGCTGCGAAACGATATCGGGGGGAAGCCGATGGATGAGGGTTGTACACTGCTTCACTGTATCGGTTACTTCTCTCCCTCTTTTTCTCATCTCTTCGTCTTTCATTAGATCCTTCATCACCGCACCCTTATCCGCTGCGCGTGCAACAGCCTGAAATACCCTGTATTTCCATGCGGGGGACGTGTAGATGGTGATCGCGGAAGGGGACATCTGAATAATCTTCACAATTGATTCGATATCCTCAACGGTCCTGAAGAGCAGATCTTCTGCAAGTTCCAGCCTTTTATCCACTGCTGCCTGATCTGAGGCCGGCCAATCTGAAAATGAAACCATGCCGGGGCGACCAAGTTTCTTCCATAGATATTCACTTGAAAATGGAATTATTGGTGCAAGCAGTCGTACCCAGGCAGAGCAGAATTCAGCAAGATAGCTGCTCCCAGCCGACCCTTCCGGAAGTCTTCTCCTGTACCATTTGAGATCGGATTCAATTCCAAAAAAAGCCTCCTGAAGGGCCTGGCGGGTCTGGAATCGTTCCAGGGCTTCTGTCATTCGGGTGATATGACCCTGTAGCCTGCTCGCAAGCCATCGGTCGAGTTCATCTGGCGCTCCAGTTGCGGTAGAGGATTCTTCTACGGTAATCATGAATCGCTCGATCTGCCGCTTTGCCGAGGCAACAAGTTCATTTCTCCAGTCAAAATCCTGCCATGGTTCGGCGCTCCCCACAAGGAACATCCGGACCGTGTCGGCTCCAAACTCTCTGAGTGCATCTTCAAGAAGGAAGACGTTCCCTTTTGAAGATGACATCTTTGCCCCGTTCAGGAGCCCCATGCCGAAAACCACCATCCCTTTCGGGAGAAGAGGCTTTGGAAAGATTGCGACATGGTGGAATAACTGAAATGTCAGGTGATTTGAGATGAGGTCCTTTGCTGAGAATCTGAAATCGTAAGGATACCAGAATAAAAATTCCTTCCTCATGACATCCAGTTTTTCACGCTCGGGAAGAGCAGAGCTCTCCCGTCCGAGAAATACATAATCAAAAACTTCCGGGGTGAGAAGGTCAGGGGAGAATGATTTCAGGTGGTGAGCGATGGTATAATATGCCATGTAAACGGTTGAATCAGAAAGCGGCTCTATCAACCAGGCCGGGTCCCAGGGGAGTCGTGTTCCAAGCCCCACTTTCCTTGTGCAGGCCCAATCCTTAAGCCAGTCGATAGTCCTCTCGAACTCGGTCCTCACTTCAGGAGGGACGAGGGACATCTGTGAAAGAAGGTTCGAGACCTGCGATTTCCAGGCAGGATCACTGTACTGGAGAAACCATTGGTCGTGAAGAATTTTTACAAGCACCTGACCGCCACACCTGCAGACTACCGAACGGGTGTCGAATTCATACATTGGTATGGAACCAAACTGCTCCATCATTTGGGCTGAAACAGTATCTCGTGCAATTTTGACGGGTTCCCCTCCATACCGTTCATATAACCGGCCGGAACCAAATTCTGCACTATATACCTCCTGGGTGAGAGTGTCCATCCTGGGATCATCCTGATCGAGTATTCCTGCCCGTTCAACTGCATCCTTTGCAGGGAGTGTTCCATAGCCCGGGACCGTAATGAGC
>JAKLGZ010000095.1 GCA_022710385.1 Methanoregula sp. | reverse complement strand
TCTTCCTCGATCGAAGCAGTGCTGATCAAGGGATCGATCCTGATCCAGCGGTCGTCATTGCCACAGACCAGGGTGAAATGGCACCGCTCAGGACCTGGGTTGAACGGGGCGAGGACAACCGGCCTTATGCCACGACGCTGGTATTCTCCCTCCCGGTAGTGAACCCGGATGGGACCGTGATCGTGCGGAGCAGGAATCCTGCTTCCTGGAATGCTACGGTAGCGGGAGGTCTGGTGCTGGCGGGATACGAGGACCCGGGAGCAGGCACTACCGGGGTATGGATCGCTGAAGGGGCGGATCTGATCGGGGAAGCTCCCGGTCTTGGGAGCCCTATGACCCTGACAGAATTTGCCGGGCCGTTTCCTGACCGGGAACCCAATGCCACCCTCATCATGGCAACCACCCCGGGATCAGCGGCAGGCAATATAAGCTTTTTTATCAACGGTGCCAGCATTCCGGGGCGACTGGTTTCCGGCGAGGGGCCGGTTGCAGTCCATGAGATCCTGGTTCGGGAGGGTCTCGGATCCGTGGTACGGTTTCATACCGGTGCCGGCGATTCTTTCGTGACGTGCCGGGTAGCGATCCTTGCCATGGAGATCCCTGAACATGATGAGGAAACGGCAGGCCCCATTCCGACTACGGGTACGATCACTCCCGGCACGACAACCCCTGCCATTGCGTTGCCTGTGGAGTCGATACCTGATTCACCGGAGACAACATCTCAGCCGGTCTCTCCAGTGGGCGCACAGAAGCTGCCTGGCATCGACCCGATTGGGAGCTTCCTCTGCTGGCTCCATAATTTCGTTCTCTGGCTGCAGGGCATGCCGTCCGAACCCTGCTATCAGCGGGATGTTCCCGGAGCGCCTTTGAGCATAACACCAATTCCTCCTCCTGACATCCCCCCGGCAGAACACTTCACGATCCCGGTCGTTTCATCTCCTGCAGGAGCCGTGGTGGTGCTCGATGGCCAGCCGACCGGACTGATAACCCCGTGCAATCTCGTGGTGCCATTCGAAGGAGAACACACGATACAACTGACAAAGGAGGGATACCAGCCTGCAGAACAGGTCATACGTCATACCGAACCCATTGATATGCTCCTCCATCCGATGGTGCCGGCACCGGTGATGACAACCACGCCTGCAGGTGCCCCCGTCGCTGCATCTGGAACAGCACACCACGGAGGGGTATCCATCCGGACCTACCCGGAACAGGCCGAGATAAAGATTGACGGCGTGATTGTGGGCACGAGGTCTCCCCTCCTCGTCTATCCTCTGCGGGAGGGATTCCACACTATTTCGGCAGGGATCCTCACAACCGGGAACGCCTATGCATCGCAGGAGACGATTCGGGCGTGGGTCTTCCCGGATGCCATCATGCCCATCAAGTTCAACCTGATGGATGCCGCTTCGTCCGGCTCTGTCACTATCGGTGGGGAGGCCTGGAAAGGCACATCGTTTACGGTGAATGGGTATTACCCGGTAAAGAGGGTCCCTGAAAAGGTCGAGCTTTCAGAGCATCCCTCGTTTGTCACCCTCATAAAGGATGCCGCTTATTATTCCTATACGATCCCTCAAAGCAGCCGGGACAGCGGGGAGTTCCTTGTCCCGGCCAAAACCCCCCTGCTCTGCAATCTCTCGATTGCGAGCGATCCAGCCGGCGCTGAAATTTTTATCGATGGGATTCGCACCGGGATCATAACTCCTGCGGTTATCCCGAATGTATCTGAGGGTTACCACCGGGTTTCGCTCACGGCAGAAAACCGGATCCCGGTGACCGAGCGGATCTTCATTGCTGAAAGCCAGTGCCTCATGGGGGAATACCAGGTAAAGTATTCACTTCCGTGGTACGCTTCAGGGAGCATCGGTTTCACCAGTGATCCTCCGGGGGCGGCGATCTCCATCAGGGGGCTCCGGACGGGGGAGGTGACCCCCTGTGCCATTGACGGGATCCCGATCGGGGTCTGGGAGGTACTGCTCACCCTTGACAAGGAGAAGCGATACCTTGATGTGACGGTCGAGCCGGGCCAGACCAGGAACTATTCGGTGATGTTTGACTGATCAATGGCAATGAACACTGGTAAAACACAATCAAGGTATATTTACTTGATTAAAAATAATGAAAGTTTAAATATAAATAATTGGAAATCCTGCAATAATTACCTGATCCCATTGTTGTCATTTCTTCCCATACCAGAACTGTGACGACTGATTTTGGGTTCTCCTAATGGAGGTGAAATAGTGTCAAGTCATTCGAAAGGACGATACCTGCTGGCAATTCTGGCTCTCATTCTTATCGTTACCAGTGTGTCATCTGCAACAACCCAGGTAGAGATAGTGAAGTATGCAAACGATGGTAAGACTGTACTCAGTCAGAGAACGGTCAGTTACCAATGGATGATGAATAATCTCCCGGTGCTCGGAGATGGAGTTACTCATTACTATCATCAGGGACCGATCTTTATCGACAATCCAAACGAGACACTGGAACGGGAACTCAGGTGGAACCCTGAAGAAAATACCAATGTCCTCGAGAAGGACATGGGAGCCGTCAAAGGGACCAACATCAGGGACCTCTGCCACCTTGTGGGAGGAATGTCACACGGGGAAGAGGTAAAGATACGGGCTGCTGACGGATGGAGCATGTGGTTTGGGTATAACAATGTCTACGAGTATTCGTCCCGTGAAGGGCCTATTGTGCTGTGTTGGTATCAGAATGGAAAGTATCCTGATACCGGGTATACTGACGGAATGAGACTGGTCTGGTTTGCGGATGATTCGATCAATACCCTGGGACCGGGGGGGACCGGTGTCCATGCTTTTGGGAACTGGGACTGGCATCAGGCAGCAGATACAAAATACTGGTATTACTATATTTCCGGCGGGGAATATTACCCTACAACGACCGGATTATCAGGGTATACAATAAATGACATCTCTCTTTACAGTGATGACCCGGTTCCTGTTGTCCTTCCACTCCCCGGCCAGACATCGGTACCCACGGATCCGGACAAGGATGGACTCTATGAGGATATGAACGGAGGCGGGACGATTGGATTCGGGGACGTCGTTCTGTTTTTCACTCATATTGAATGGATAAAGAATAATGAACCGGTAATAGCGTTTGATTTCAGCGGCAATGGAGCGATTGGATTTCAGGATGTTGTCGTCTTCTTCAACCAGGTAGGATGAATGTCAATCAGGTCGGATCAGAACAACTCCTTTTTGGTATGCAGGATATGATCATTGATCATCTACTACGCATGGGAAAAATATCTCCTTCGCTGACTCGTATTATTGATTATTTGAGGTAATGGAGCGACTGTGATGTCCAAATGAATAATTATTAATTCTTTATTTTTAACTTTTTAAAAAATTATTATCCTTACGGAAAAGGTATGAAGCCATCCAATGATGTACTACAGGGACTTATTCAGGAGTGTGTAAATGAAGGACATCCAATACCATGACATTATCCCGCTTCTCATCGTGGTTGGGCTACTGGTTGCACCTGCAGCTGCACCTATGACCCAGCATGCTGTGGTGACTACCTTCGCTGGAAGCGATACGAAAATCGGGTCTGGGCTGATCTATCCGTATCCTGGTATAATCTGGGGACCGTATCTGAGCGGAACAACCTCAACAGACACTGTTGTAAACGTCAAGACTACAGAACCGGTTACCGTAACGGTTGAGTATGCAACTGACATCTACTACAAAGCTTGCGCATCGTATGACCAGAACATAACCGATGGCACGACCGACATGCTCCACCATGTCTCCCTCACCGGTCTCGAACCCGATACCCTCTACCATTACCGGGTCATGTACGATGGCCAGGCTACCGGTGATCTCCATTTCAGGACATTCCCTGAGAGCGGACCTGTCACGTTCGTCGTCTACAGCGATACCCAGGACCAGCTCCCCACCTTCAGCCAGCTGGAGCGGCATAAGATTGTCGCTGACCGCATCGCAGAAGAGCCAGACATTGCATTCGTGCTTAACTCCGGAGACCTCGTAAATAATGCTACCAATCTTTCTGATTGGGACCGGTACTTTGCCGCAGGCAGCATGATGATGGCAAACACCACCGTCGTCCCGGCGCTCGGTAACCATGACAGGTACGATCCCTACTATTCTGCAATCTACAGGGTCCCGGAGTACTACTCTTTTGACTGCGCGGATGTCCACGTTACCATGCTCAACAGCAACGACTGGGCATGGCCCGACCTCCCCACGCAGAGTGCATGGCTCGCGGCTGATCTCCAGACAGAGAAACCATTCAAATTCGTCTCGTTCCATCACCCGATCTTCAGTTCAGACTACAAGCATTTCGGGGGATGGGAGAACTTACGGCTGGAATGGGAGGACGACTTCAACGAGAACGGCGTCCTCGCGGTCTTCAACGGGCATGTCCACGCCTATGAACGGCTCGTCGTCAATGATACCACCTACTTCGTTGCCGGTATCGGCGGGGGGCCTTCCTACAACCTAGCAGATCCGCGGTATGAAGCATCGGTGAGCAGCCTCGAGTACATAATTGGGTATACCCGGGTGACCATCGACCCGGTGGCCCGCACTGCAACGGCAGAAGTGATCCGGGTGGCGGACGTCTCATCGGATTTAAAGACGCTCACGATGGTATACCCGCCGAACACGATCTTTGAGACCGTTGTCATGGCCCTTCCGGTACCGCCTATCACCGTGGAGTCACCCAATGGTGGAGAGAAATGGCATCTGGGTTCCACCCAGACAATCCAGTGGAGCTACAATGGTGACCTTGGATCAACAGTAAAGATCGAGGCACTTCGGGGAGAGGCGATAATAGCGACGATTCCCAGCGTTTCCATCGGGTCAGGGGGATCAGGTACCTTCAACCTGACGGTTCCTTTCAATACACCGGTAGGTGATAATTACCGGTTCCGGGTTACCAGCATCAGCAATCCTGGCTATACCGATACGAGTGATGCACCCTTCACCATCAGTCCCGATAGTAGTTCATCAATCACGCTGGTATCTCCCAACGGCGGAAATGTCTGGACACAGGGTTCCACACAGTTCGTGAACTGGACCTATGCCGGCAATCCCGGATCCTCATTGAAAATCGAATTCCTGAAAGGTTCAGACGTCCTTAAAACGCTCACCGGGATTCCCACCTCATCAGGTTCTGTGAGTGTGCCGGTCCCTTATAGTACGCCCCCTGGTGATGATTACAGAGTCAGGATTACCAGCACCAGTA
>JAKLGZ010000094.1 GCA_022710385.1 Methanoregula sp. | reverse complement strand
CTGATGCAAGCCCGCAGCGAATCAGGACTGCTTTTCCCCAGCATCCTGTCATCCCTATCTCCAGCACAGAAGGGAGCAATATCGAGGAGCTCTATGAAAAGATGGTATTACATTTTGGGTGAAAGATCATGCAACAGGGTGTTCAGATCGACCTGATTTCAGAAGAACGGCTTTCAAAGCTCACTTCCATGGAAAAGATACACATGATTCTCGATGATGTCCGACAGGGAACGATTGTTATTCTTGAAAAAGGACTTGATCCCGAAGAGCAGGGCACACTGATCGAGATGACGATGCATGAGATCCTTCCCGATGGTTTTAACGGCATTGAGATCGAGACGTACCCCTCTCATGAGGAAGCGCCCGGTTTCCTGCAAAGACTTCTGGGCAGAACCCGGCCCGAATCTCGACTGACGGTTATCGGGCCAGCAAACCAGTTGCGCATGATCCGGAAAGACAAGGATTTGATCAGTGCCTGGGTTTCATCCCGGTGAACATATGGTTCATACCTGCGCCAAATGCGGGAAAGTCTATCCTGACTCTTCTGCAGAGGTTCTGGTCGGCTGCTCACAGTGTGGGGGGAAAAAGTTTTATTTTGAACGTCCGAATGCCCGGTTAAAGAAGAAACATGAATCGAGCATTACCCCCAAAGATCCCACCTCAACCCCCCCTCCATTACCTGAAAAACATAAAATTGAGGAAATAACAGGTTCGTGTGTAGAGAGCATCCGGATCGTCGCACCTGGAACATATGAACTCAATATCGAGAAGATGGCCCAATGTGATGATCGGGTAGTAGGACTCGGAGCTGAGGGAAGCTATGCGGTTGATCTCCTCTCGATGTCAGGGGCGAAAAAGAAGAAAAAGACCGACCGATGAAATTGGAAATCAATTCTTTATCTTGGGTATAGTGGCATTTCATCCACCATTTTTTCACGCCATCACATGATTTCATACCTCTCTTGACGCTCCTGGGGGTTGCGCCCTTGGCTTACCCCCGCCGCTATGGCGTCCCCCAAGATGCGATAGGATGGTATCAACCGCATTATTCCTTCATTGTGAATTGCTATATGGGATTTAACTTTTTTTCATCGATTTTTGGAACTGCAAAAATGGAATATTTTTAGACGTAATGTAATCGCAGGATTGGTGGTAAAAATAGTACTATACCCTTATCTTTTTAGCATCTGATTAATAAACCCGTTTTTTTATGTAATTCCCTCAGGTACCGCAGATTTTTCACCCTTTGACGATCCTTTTTCAGGCCTGTAACCAGGACACTCCACCTGACTCTTCTTTCTCGGGAATCATATCTCCAATATATCTCCAATATATCTCCAATTATACAGCAGGGAGACGATAGTAATGGTATCCCCATGGAGCAATTGTAAAATGCCATTTGGTTTGGAAACAGGAAAATAATTGGTTGGCTACCTGGGAAGAGAGGGTAACTCCCAGAGAACGAAAAAAATGGTGTTATGAAATATTTTCCACGCTGTATCCCTTATTGGCAAGGAGATTTTTGACCCGGTCCTTATGATTTCCCTGCAATTCAATGGAACTCTCCTTCACGGTTCCACCACAGGCAAGCTTGCCTTTTAAATATTTTGAGAGGTCTTCAAGGTCGATGTCGGTTGGGTCAAGGCCTTCTATCACGGTTACTTCCTTTCCATATCTTCTCTTGTTGACCTTGACATTAATCCGCTGCTGTTCTTTTGCAACTTCCTCACAGATACAAAGTTCCTTCGGTAATCCACACGTCGGACAGATCCCACCATTCATTACAAGTACGTTCAAGTCCTCTTTTATTTATTTGTTGGCATTACACCTGCCTTTCAGGTCATCGCCTCCAATGAAAAAGGATTGACAGCGCTGTAGGTAAGCATCATCCATACCATGCTCCCTCAGCTGCCCAGACCATCTACCCGGCAGGTATCGCATCCTCGCGATAACACCTGGTCTTCCCGGCTATTGTACCGGTATACGGTAATCCCTTTGCATCCAAGAGTTCTGGCAAGAAGAAATATTCCTGATATCTCCTCCAGGGTAGCATGTTCGGGGAGGTTGACTGTTTTTGAAACTGCGTTATCCACGTTCTTCTGCACAACTGCCTGCATCCGGACATGGAACTCCGGTTTGATTTCAGGAGCAGTACGAAGCAATTCCTTTTCATAATCCCGGATTGGCAGATTCTGAACACTCCCGGTCCTTTCGATCTGTTCCATCAGGGTCTGACCCCGGGGCAGTGATTCGACAATATGCCTGACAGCGGGATGGACAAACCTGATCGCTTTTCCATTGATGATACGGGAAAATGCCAGGGAAAAGAGGGGTTCAATCCCGCTACTGGTTCCCGCAATGATATGGAGTGATCCGGTTGGTGCAACCGTTGTCACGGTTGCATTCCTCATCGGACCGGGATACCAGCTCTTGTCAATTGCAGGGAATGATCCCTTTTTTTCACCTAGTTCCTCAGAAGCGAAATGAGCTTCCTGCTGGATCACTTGCATGATTGATTCGGTAACGTTGAGACCTTCGTTGGAGGCATAGGGTATTTCCATCATAATAAGGGCATCTGCAAGACCCATTATCCCCAGACCAATTTTTCTGGTAAGAAGCGTCCGATCCCTGATCTCGGGAACCGGGTAGGTATTGATATCAATCACTGCGTCAAGAAACTCAACACCGAACCTGACCACTGATACCAGCTTGTCCTCATCCAGCTCACCCTTCCGAACAAATCCCGCTATATTGAGACTCCCAAGGTTGCAGCTCTCATAAGGCAGAAGAGGTTGTTCACCGCAGGGATTCGTTGCTTCAATCGGACCAAGGCCAGGGACCGGGTTCAAATCATTGATCCGGTCAAGGAACAGGATACCCGGATCACCGCATTGCCATGCCGCGGAACAAAGTTCTTCCCAAAGGATCCCTGTATCGATGGTTCGAGAGACTTCTCCATTCCTAGGATTAATGAGATCATAAGTCCCTTTCCGGCAATATGAGTTAAAGAAGTGACGATCAATGCCGACAGAAAGATTAAAATTTTTCAGGTCTCCGTTTTTCTTTGCCCGAATAAATGAGAGAACATCTGGATGTGAAGAGGCAAGGACTCCCATATTCGCTCCTCTCCTCCTGCCACCCTGTTTTAAAGCAGTGGTGGCTTCATCAAAAACACGGATGAATGAAAGAGGACCGCTTGCTACCCCTGCGGTTGTGCCAACAATGTCCCCAGCTGGCCTGATTCGTGAGAAAGAAAATCCGGTACCCCCCCCGCTTTTGTGGATCATCGCCATCTGTGTGAGGGCGGTAAAGATGCCCTGAATCGAATCTGCTACCGGGAGCACGAAGCATGCTGATAACTGGCCTTTGGGGGTCCCGGCATTCATAAGGGTCGGGGAGTTCGGGAGAAAGAGGAGATCTTCCATGATCTGGCAGAACTGCGCTTCCCTGCCGGTATTCACTGCCCTGGCGACGCGTTGGAACATATCTGATACGGTCTCTCCGCTGAGAAGATACCGGCTCTCAAGCAGTATCTTTCCTGCCTCGGACAGCGCCATATGAAAACAACAAGGAATACCTTTTATTTAAACTCCATGCACATCTTTCCTTCAGATGTCCCTTCTTGTCATCGGTACCGCGTCACATGTCGGAAAGAGCACGGTCGTTGCAGCCCTCTGCCGGATCCTTACAAACCGTGGCATAAGGGTAGCACCCTTCAAATCACAAAATATGAGCCTGAATTCCTTTATAACCAGCGATGGCGCTGAAATTGGCATTGCACAGGCAATGCAGGCTCTCGCTGCACAGGTAGAGCCGGATGCTGATATGAATCCGATCTTACTGAAACCAAAAGGGGAGATGGTCTCCCAAGTGGTGCTCAAGGGTCGGCCCTGGAAAGACGTTCGCATTTCAGAATATTATCAGGAGACTGATTACCTCCTCTCTGTCGCTGTCGCTTCTGCTCATCGCCTTCTCGAGAAATATGGCCATATCGTTGCCGAAGGTGCGGGAGGAGCAGCCGAAATAAACCTTTATTCCCGGGATATCGCGAATATCAGGATAGAGCGGGAACTCCGCCTGCCGGTCCTTCTTGTCGCCGACATCGAACGGGGAGGGGTATTTGCACAGATATACGGAACCCTGTCACTCCTCCCAGAGGATATCCGGCCAAGGGTGATGGGAATCATCATTAATAAATTCAGGGGGGATCCGGCCCTTTTCGAAGAGGGAGGTCAGATTATTGAAGACCTCTGCGGGATCCCCGTGCTCGGGATTCTCCCGGTATTTTCAATCCCTCTCCCGAGCGAAGACTCCCTGTCGCTTGGAGACAAGCGATCCTGCAACCTTCCGGTAAAGATTGGGATCATCAGACTCCCCCGTATTTCGAATTTTACTGACTTCGAGCGGCTCGAACCGTATGCAGCCGTAGATTACTTACATCCGGGTGAACCACTTGGTGGATACGATTGTATCATTATCCCCGGTACAAAGAATACCGTCGAAGATCTTCTTCTGCTTCAGGCGAGTGGTACTGCTGCTGATATTGTCAGGGCAAGCCAACAGGGCATCCCAATTATCGGAATCTGCGGGGGTTACCAGATGCTTGGAAAAGAGATCTTTGATGAAGGGCTTGAATCCCGCTGCGGGAGATATGAGGGGATTGGCCTCCTCGATGTAACCACACGGTTTTCCCGCTATGAGAAGGTTACAAAACAGGTACATCGTGAAGCCCTTCCGCACGGGCCGATTCTGGCCCAGATGGGATCAGTGAAAGGATACGAGATTCATATGGGCGAGACAATTCGTGCTGGTGACAATGAAGCATTTAAAGGAGAAGGGGCAGTTTCAGAGGACGGGCTGGTAATAGGAACCTATCTCCATGGCCTTTTCGAGAATCCATCTGCAGTCCGGGCACTGCTCACCTATCTGTACAGAAAGAAAAATCTGGACTTTGAGATGGATGCAACAGAGAAAGACAGGGATGTATACGAAGATCTGGCCGCTGAATTTGAACGTCATGTCCGGCTGGATCCCATTCTAGCCTTTTTTTGCGATTGATGGCAGGCGTGGTTTTTTTTACCTTACCGATAATTTCTATGAAATAAAAGACACGGGAGAAGGAGACATGGTGCTCAGGATATCGATCACTACTGATACAGAGATGATGGAGCTAATCGATAAGTACGCCAAAGAGAATGGCATTGACCGTAACCGCGCCATCATTGAGATGATAGAGAACGGTTTTACCAAGGCAACCGGAACCACTCCCTTCAGCCCGAATCAGAAACAGACCTTTGAAGAATATCACGATATCAAACTCTCCCTCGAGACATTAAAACAGTCCCTCATGGAGCTAACC
>JAKLGZ010000093.1 GCA_022710385.1 Methanoregula sp. | reverse complement strand
ATCAGGGCGGGTGTGCAGTCATTTAGAAAATCCCCACACCTTACGGATGCTCATCGGTCCGGAAAACCGGGATGATATACTCATTCTGGCATCGGATCCCAGGGATCCACTCAGCACTATGCCGGCATTCCCCCTACGGGATGTAATTGAATCTCTGAAGTATTCAAAACCTGTAATTGTTTGATTCGTCAACAGTTCATTCAGAAGAATTAACTGAGCCTGACTGAGATCAGGGCATACCACATGAACAATAACTACCCTGCTTTCTCAAAAAATAGGATGAAAAAGGAAGATCTCTAGGCCATCACCACGCCGCTCTCTTTTAACGCTGCCGGGACATTGCCATAACCGAGTGGTGGACTGATGACTTCCTGGCCGTCAGCGGCGAGGATATCCTGGCCTGCCTGACTTATCAGGATCTTGATGAATTCGAGTCCAAGGTCCGGGCTCCGTGCATTCTTTGGAACGGTAACAGCATAGATGATCGGTGTACCCGTCTCCGTTGCAGTGGTGGTTCCGCTGATCCGCTTCACTTTAACGGTTGCATACGAATCAGCGTTCTCCTGGGCGGAGAGGTCCATTCCCACCGGGAGTTCGACATACGGCAGACCGTTCTGGATAGCTACGCTGCTGTATTCGATCGCATAGTCAGCCTTCCCCTCTTTTAAGATGGTGACCACATCAGGACCTGATTTTCCAATCACAAGCTTGCCATCAGGGGTGGGCTTGGTCACATCGATGGTGTATTTCCCGTCAGAGAACGTCCTCGTCATCTTGCTGTGAGAAGCAAGGAGGCTCGAAAATATCGTGTCAACGCCATACACCCGTTCCGCAAGCTGGACCGACATGACTGCACGGTATCCCGCAGGGTCAGTGTTTGGATCGCTTATTACGTACTTTACATCCGGAGTGTTCAGGATCTCGTACCAGTTGTCAGAAGTGATCGTATCGCTGTACTTGCTCTGGTTGGTATACACCACTACCATGTGGTTCTTTGCAAACGTCACATAATAATCGGCGTAGGTCGGGTACATGAGGGTCGGGATGAGGTAGGCATCAGCTGAGGCGAGCACATCGGCCTTTTTGCCCTGTTTGGTGATCTTCTCGATCATCGTGACGCTCCCTCCCCCGAAGAGCTGGGCATCGACCAGCGGGAACTGGCTCTCATATGCCTTCTCTATCTTGGCAAAGGGCGTATTGAGGCTTCCGGCGTTAAAGACGGTCATCGGCCGCAGAGCGGTTGCCTCTCCTGTACAGACACAGTTGAACTTTGCGCAGTCACCGTTCATCGCAGAGAAGAGGTTCTTCCCGTACTTCTCCTTGCCATAATTCTCAATATCAGCCTGTGTCTGTGGGGAGATCAGGAAGTTGACGAAATTGTTCCCCATCTCGATCTTTTCCGGTGTCGTCTTGTCGTTATAGACCGTGATTACAGAGTAGACGTTGAGCAGGATGGCGCCTTCACTCACGACAGGCTCCAGATCGAGATCGCCCTGGTAAGCAAGGTAGGTTCCCTCGTCGGTCAGGGTGTAAGCCCCTTTTTCTGATGCGAGCTGGAGAGTCTCCCCCATACCTCTTCCTGCTTCGATATACCAGTTACCCGACTTCTGGACATCCTTGGTATAGTTGTATTTTGCCGAGGACCAGACAGCCTTTTCAGCAGAGTGCGTACCGGAATTGTCACCACGGGATACGAACATAACGCCAGGTGTGTTTGCCTTTCCCTTGGTGAGGATGGTCGTGAAGGCCTGTTCTGGGGTCATCCCTTTCACACCGGCCGGATCATTCGCAGGTCCGACGATGATAAAGTAGTTGTAGGCAAAGCACCGCCTGTTCAACCCGGCTCCGTCCTCCATATAGGTAACCTCCTGCGAGGGAGAGTGGACAGCCAGGATATCACAGTCACCTTTCTTTGCGACTTCAATGGCTTTCCCGGTTCCCTGCGATGTGATCAGGAGTTCGGCGTTATACTGCTCCTCAAACTTCGGTTTCAGATAGTCGAGGAGCCCCGTATCGTAGAGACTCGTTGTGGTTGCAAGGAGTACTTTAGTTTTTGGCCCGACGGGAGTTGGTGGAACTGTGGTCGGAACAGTGGTCGCATTGCCAGTCTCACTGGGGGTAGGGGTCACGGTAGGAGTGCCACTCCCCGGCTCGGTCGTTGTGCAGCCTGCAAAGGTTGCAAAGCCAACAACCAAGAGAGTAAGGATTATGAAAATGCTGATCTGCTTCTTCAATGCCATAGGCGTTCGGGTTAACTTTTCGATTGGGAATAAATGAATATTGTTATTTCTTAGGCATCGGTTAACCAATTGTATTATCAACTGGTTATACCAGACAATCCATCGCCCTTACTACTCCAATCTCTCTTATCATTCAGAAAGGAGAGAGAACAGGTTAAAGAGGATGTCTTTCTGTCATATTATCGTAATCTTCTCTCGTGCACTCGGATTTTGGCTAATTGCATGAGAATCATCCTTTTCTCCTGCACAAAAAGAGGAGACCTGCACCTGTCATTCCAGCAATACAGAGAGGCACAGCATCGATACCGAGCCCGGGGTCAGGTATTTTTGTAAAGGTTACATTGGTCTTTGCAAAAGAGACAGATCCTGAGTGAGGAAGGCCGAGGGGTAAGTTCACGACGTATACCGTATAGGTTCCGGGAATCAGCCTGCCTGCAAGGTAGTTGGTATCCCAGATATATCGCCACGTTCCATCGGGGTTCACATATGCCGAGGTGAAGTACCCGTGACCCGCGGGGAGATTCAGGTTCTCCAGGCAGACCCCGCGTTTGTCAAGACCTGGTCCGGATACCAGCAGGAATACCGCGATAGTGCCCTTTGCATCAGTGCTACCGTTCAGCACAAGCCGCTCCCCAATTGCAGAAAGTTCCGGAGATGCTCCGATGGTAAGATGATCTGCAGAACCGCCCTGGATAAGGAGTGCGGACACCAGTACAGCCAAAAACACCAGGCTCAGTCTTCCCTGCACAGGGAAATGTCTCTTGTCGTTCCCGGTTCAAGCTTTCGCTCAGTGATGTGATTCATGGGAAGAGTGTGCCAGTATATTGATGAGGAATACGCGGGCAGCCTGAAACAGTAGAGAACGAGAATATTCTTGAACAACGGTGAGAGACCAGATTCTCAAAAAATGTTTTCAGACCCATGAAAAAATTCAGATGATTGAGAAGAGTGAACTTGATATCGTTGTGGGTAAAAAGGTGTGATAAAACCCTCCTCGCTCTCCAGACGGAAAAAATCTCGTAAGGAGGACATTTTCATCATCGCTCAGAACTCGATGACCATCACCGCTTCTTCTTCTTCCCGAAGCTCCCCTTTCAGATGCCGTGCATCAAACTGGTAGTTCTCCCAGGGATCATATTCCTCATACAGTTCGCATTTGTCCAGGACATCGACCAGCTCTTTGAGGAATATCCGGGGGATGACATCGATCCGCCCCCCGAATTTGCCCGTAAGCCTGTTGATCATGGCCCTGATGAACCGGTGTGAGACTCTGTTCCGATCAACCTCGCCATACGCTTCTGAATAAATGGTGATGACCTTAGAGGCTACCTGCTCGAGTTTCTTTGCATCAAACTTGGAGAGCGAGATCTGGGGCTGGCGGGGATTTCTGAATTCACCACTGTCAGTAACACCGATCCGGTCAGCGAGAGGTGGGATTGATCGGATCCCCCTCGGGCCTTCAAAAAAGGCTGGAGTACCCGTGAAGAAGAAGTAACAGTAGGGCATCTCGCCCCGGTCTAGAGCATCGATGATCAACCGGAGGGTGGTATATCCCTTCTCACGCTGGTTCCTCGGGAGCGTCTGCGTCGTCTCAAGCTCATCAATTGCAACCGCAAGACCAGCGTATCCTGCATTGACAATAATCCTGACGATTGCACGGAGGAAAATGAGCGCGAAGGTCTCATCAACATCCCCCCTTATTCCTGCCTTTGCCTTGAATTCCCTGCCGATGTTCGGCTCTGCGGAGATCCAGCCGATAGCCGACTGCGCCGTCTGGAAATCGCCGGCATTGTTTGCCCGGTAGTAGGTCCGGAGAGCCGCAGCAAGGGAAGAATTCATCTCGGATATCCCGGCAAGAGCGGTTTCTATCTCCTTGAGTGTGGCAATCTCGAGACTGTCTTCCGGAAGCGGGTGATCGCTCACTTTCAGGAGACGTTCCTCAATGGAGAAGAGCCATGTGTCGATCACTGCCTTCATGGCATGCTCTTCTTCCCGTGTCCGGAGGGTCGCGCAGATCTGCTGGTACATCCCTTTCAACTTGTAGAGGGGGGATGCTGGTGAGATCACCACATGGGCAGTGATAAAGTTCTTCTCCCGTGCTAGCTCAAGGGCTCTCGCGACAAGAAAGGTCTTGCCGCTCCCGTAATCACCGCGAATAAATTTCAGGTCTCCTCCGCCATTTAACACATAATCGAGCTGGGAGGCGATAACCCCCTCCTCAACATCAATCCCGACCGCAATCCGTTCAAGACCGCCAGCCGGCACCGTTCCGCGCCGGAGTGCATTGATAATGTTGACGCTCCCGGTCTTTCTCTTGTCCCCATGGTCAGCCAGTATAGGCATATATCTCACCCCCTTTTCCTGAGCCCTTCTTTACAATTATGGGAAACCCGGATAAAGCACCTTTCTGCATAATCCGGTTCATGATTCCAACCACCCTCCGGGTATTCAGGAGCTGGCGGAGATCCATTTCGCTCGCTTCACGGTGGGTCCTGAGGAACTCGATGATCACCCTCTCCTGTTCATCGCATGATTCAATGAAGTTCCGGAGTGCCTCATCTCGTTCATCTTTTATTGGATCGGCCCTTCTTGGTGCAAGGGCAGGGGTGTCGGAGAGCGTCTGCTCTTTGCAGGTTTTGATCAGCTCCAGAAAATCTTCCGGTCTTATATGAGAAGAACCGGATGGGACGATGTCGAGGCCTCTCAGGCAGTATTCCTTGCAGCTCTGGTAATCCCTGCTTTTCAACGCCTCACTCGCAGAGAGAAGGTATGCGACCGAAAGGTATTCGAATCCATCCGAACCCAGGGTCGGGATATGTCCCTCAAGCACGCTGACGAGACGGTCAAGGATCCTCTGTTGCGAGAAAAACCTCCATTCCTCATCGAGGATGAATCCAGCGAGCGATTCAAGATCCCTGGTTTTCCGCACATTGTTCAGAATGTAAAGGAGCACCTTCTCGCCTTCCCTCCGTTCAGCCTGCCGGGCAAGGTAACGGGCATAAGCAATGCCGCCGGACAGGTAATCGCTCCTGTATGCCCGGTAATAATACGACTGCGCTTCGGCATGATCGCCGATATCTTCATACAGCTTTGCAGACTCGATGAGGCAGACCACATGGGGGGTCCCTGACACCTGCAGAAGGAATCGGGCGACTGCATCCCTGACCGGGTAATACG
>JAKLGZ010000092.1 GCA_022710385.1 Methanoregula sp. | reverse complement strand
CCCCCAACATAGAGGACTCCATCGATATCAATCAGGAAGGCTTCAGGTTCCATTCCGATAACTCCCGTTCAAAAAAGTTCCATAGAGCCCATTACAGATCCGCCGGGGTTCATCAAGCGAGGATGTTGCCTCAGATTGCAGCCACACGGTAACTTCTGACACGCTTTTTATCATCGTTGAACCAGGGACATTCCTCTTCATTACTGACGCTCTCCACACCACCAGAGATGAGTTCCCTGCAGCGTACTTTTCCTGTTTTATAGAGTGAACAGTTGTAATACGCAGCCTGATCAAGAAGACGCTTGAACATCCATCGGGAATCCTCCTTGCTATGAATGGAGATGTCGATCAAATGTCTCGCCTTTACTGCTGCTCATCCCGGCAATCAGGCCGGTTCTGATATCGAGATACTTACAAATAGATACCGGGAATATATGGGATTTTCGAACCCCTGGTCACTTTCACCGTGCACGCCCCGGATTAAAGGGAGAGAGGACCAAGAGCAGCATGGCGCGAATGGAATCAGGTCATGTTTATCCCTCGATAAGCAGGCAATGGCGATCCCGGATCGGGGAATCCCATGATTATGCTGTCATCCGGAATGATTCCATATTCCGAACCGGTTTCCATGACAGGTATGTCTTCGAGTCCCTGCATACACAGGCAACAGCACAATTGCATGCCGCTATGGCAACCTACGGAGATAAAACGCTCGATGAGATTTTTCATGGTCGGGAATGTGACACCTACGAAGGGACCTGTTACTGCATCCCTTCCCGCGAGCCACTGAATCTGAAGCAGAGCAATAAAGCCGCAATCCGGTCCACTCTTCTCTCGGACCTCACGCTTGTCTATGGTATTGGGAGGAGAAAAGAGAGGGAGCTGAAGGCCAGAGGATATGCCACGATTGTCGATCTTGCCGTTCACCGGAGATATGGGAAAGCTGCCCGTGAAACCATGGCAATCCTTTCAGGACATGAGATTCAGCCAATCGAACAACTCATCTCCCGGTGGCTCTCACCCTCCCACCCCTCATGCCTTCTCACTGCCGGGTTCTACCCTCCCCGCGATCTGATCTTCATCGACATCGAGACCCTCGGCCTCTTCTCCCGGCCCATCATACTTTTCGGGCTTGCAGAGGTCCGTTCCGGTACGCTGTTCATCTCCCAGTATCTGTTGAGGGACATCAGCGAAGAGATCCCGGCCCTTTCAGTTGTCATGGATCAGCTGGAGGGGGACCGGGTTCTGGTCAGCTATAACGGGAAAGCATTTGATATCCCGTACCTTGCAGGACGTGCTGCATTTTACGGCAGGCCGGCCGTGATAGGAAATCCCCATTACGATCTGCTCCATTTCTCGCGGAGGCGCTGGAGAGGTGAACTTCCCGACTGCCGGCTGGTGACCCTTGAACAGCGGATCCTTGGCATCGGAAGAGAGGATGATATCCCGGGAGCGATGGTGCCGGAATTTTTCGAAGCGTTCCTGACAACAGGGAATCCCGGCCCCCTCGTCCCAATCGTGACCCACAACAGGCAGGATCTTGTTTCGCTTGCCCGGCTCTTCTGTCTTCTGCAGGGGGAGTGTGTATCGTGACCGTGAGCTCCCTCCTGCATGCCCTTTCAGAAGACCCCTCTTTTTCAAGGCATATCTTCACCGAGAAGGAATTTACCCGGAGCGATGGAGAATACGGCACTTGTTCTCTCTCCTCCCGCATCAGTACCTATCTCAACACAAGGGGTATCCGGCTTTACCGCCACCAGGCTGCAGCCATGGATGCGGCCATGAGTGGTGAGAACATCGTCCTTGCCACTTCCACCGCATCAGGAAAGACCCTTGCCTTCCTCCTCCCTGTGTTTGAAACCCTGGGTCGGGATCCCGAATCGACAGCACTGTTTCTGTACCCGACAAAGGCACTTGCCAATGATCAGCTGAAAGCTGTGCAGGAGCTGGAGAAAGGTACCGGGATAAGGGTTTCACCAGCCCTTTATGATGGGGATACACCGGCAGACAAGCGACCGCGTATCAGAAGATCTGCACGCATTATCCTGACTAATCCGCATGAACTGCACCAGATACTGCCATGGCACCACCAGTGGAGTTCATTCTTCAGGGGTCTCTCCTTCATCGTGATTGATGAAGCCCACCGATACCGCGGAGTTTTGGGTTCCCAGATGGCCTTTCTGATCCGGAGGCTTTTGCGCCTATGCCGGCATTACGGGTCAGATCCCCGTTGTTTCCTTCCCAGCGCAACCCTTGCCAATCCCCTGGAGTTTGCCGAACGGTGCTGCGGGCTTCCATTTACCCTTATTGAAGGAGACAGTGCACCCCGTGGATCCAGGCATTTTGTCATGATCAATCCCTATGACGATCCGGACCGGCCGTCGTCCCTCAACAAGGAGGCCGCTGACCTGATAACCGAATGTATCCGTCACCACATCCAGACTCTCGCATTTACCGGGTCACGGAAGACCGCCGAACTGGTTGCGCTCATGGCGAGGGAGAGGATGGTCCGGACCAGGCAAGGGAGACCGGAGGAGCTCTGTTCCTACCGTGCAGGGTATCTTCCCGAAGAGCGCCGGATGATCGAAGAACGGTTGAAATCAGGAGATCTTCGATGCGTGGTATCGACAAACGCACTCGAGCTTGGGATAGATATCGGGTCCCTTGATGCAGTCATCATGGCCGGGTATCCGGGGACTATTATGGCGACATGGCAGCAGGCCGGGAGGGCCGGCAGGAATGGAACTCCATCGGCTGCATTCCTGATTGCCGGCGGGGATCCGCTCGACCAGTACTTCCTGCGTCATCCCGATCTCTTCTTTGGTGCCCCCCTCGAGCGTGCAATCATAGATCTGGGAAATCCGTACATTCTCTCCGGGCAGATCCTCTGTGCTGCCGCAGAGCTGCCAATCACCACGGAGAACTTCGCACTTTTTGGCACAGAGACCGGTCCCGCGATCGATGCCCTGGAAAAGGAACGGCTCATCTCAAAAACTCCCCGGGGATTCGTCTATTCCGGGAGCAGGAGACCGCACGAACTCGTCCGGATGGGAAGCATTTCGCCCGACTCCTTCAGGGTTGTGACGGAAGGCCGGACCCTCGAGACCCTGGACCGGAACCAGGCGTTCAGGGAGGCCCACCAGGGAGCAGTTCTCCTTCACCAGGGTGACCAGTATCTCGTTGACTCCATGGATATGGCTCACGGTATCATCCGGGTCAGCAAAACTGAGGTTGATTATTACACCCGACCCCTGAAATCAGTGGAGATCGCCGTCCGCGAAGTCATCGAGACAAAAAACATCTATGATGTCCCCGTCAGTTTCGGTGATGTCGAAGTGACCGAGCAGTATTATGCATATAAAATTATCCGTGGGGATACCCTTCTTGGGGTGGAGGCTCTGGATCTCCCCCCCCTCGCCGTTTCTACAAAAGCCCTTTGGTTCTCCCCCGCTGACAGGACCGGAGCGGAAATCCGATGTGAAGGGCGTGATCCTGATGGCGGGCTGCACGGTGCTGAACACGCATTTATCGCCATGATGCCATTGTATGTCCTGTGTGACCGATGGGACATCGGGGGTGTTTCTATCCCGATGCACAAAGAGGCCGAAAAGCCAGTAGTGTTCATATACGACGGATACGAAGGTGGAATCGGGCTTTCGGAAAGGGCATATCATCTGTTTGAGGAGATTGCCGCCCATGCTCTCCGTCTTGTTGAAGAGTGCCCCTGCGAAACGGGATGTCCTTCCTGTATCTTTTCGCCCAAGTGCGGCAACGATAACCAGCCCCTTGACAAGCGAGCAACGGTGACGATCCTGAAATCACTCTGTCCGAGCGGGCACCCAGATGGAGCGATCCCTTTTTTACCGGCATCCACGGTATCTAATGATGAGTCATCCAAAAAATGAAGACCGCCCCGGGGCTTTCAGCCATTATACTCAGAGATTTCGTGGGCTCGGGATTCCAGTAAGTCTTAAAAAATCACCTGATCGCCGTTGAGAGACATCCATCCAGGAAGAATGTGCAGGAGGTACTTTCATAGGAACCGCCTTAGACCGGTGTCCGGCCTAGAATAAAGGATGAAACTGCGGGAGCATTCTGGCAAGAAAATCACATCCGCGATTTTCATCAGGAAGGCATCTGACCTATCGGTATAATAGGCGTTTCATTCGAAAAAAAAGGATTTACGCCTTTTCCCTGAGCACACAGATCGAGGCAGGCTCCCTCACGAGAAGGGCAAGACTCTCGGAGATAGAGAACTCGAGGCTATCTCCGACCGGCCCGACAAATCCTGTGGTCATATCCTGGCCGAGGACGATCGATGCATACTGTTTCCCAGTCGCGAGAAGAACCCCGCCGCTCTTCAGCGCCGGGGCTTTAAAGACTCCCCCGGTCACGATGGTCCTGATGTGCTCAAGCTCGGTTCCGATGCCCTGAAGATAACGGCGGAAAAGCAGGTTGTAGCGTGATGGCGCGAGGGCCAGGGCGTAGGGGCCGTGATACCCGGCTTCGTCAAGGGTGATCATGCCCTGGATGATATCGTCCGCTGCCTTTCCCACGGCATTCCATGACGCCAGTTTCTGCCCGTTCACCCCATCCGCATTCAGGAGGCCTGAAGCCCCGGCAACTCCCTCAAACATGATCGAATCTTCCATCTTTGCGCACTTGATTGCTGCATCGATCAGCTGGGATGTTGCGAACGGAAGTCCGTTCTGCTCGTAGGCGATCAAGTCGCGCACTCCGAGAGTAAAGGTGGTGCTGATCATGTGGACCGGCACGAATTTACTCACAAGAAGGCACTCTCCGACCGAACAGTCCTCGAGCGGGACCCCTTTCAGGCCGAGGCCGTAGGGCCCCTCTATGGAGAGGAGCCTTCTCCCGGCAAGGATGCTCTTGGCTGCTTCCACCATGGTCTGATCGAGCAGGTTCCACGTCTCCGCCTTTATCGGCGCATCGTCTCTTCCAAGGTATTTCATCTCCATTGTCTCTCACTCCTTCAATGACCCGATGGTCAAAGGTTTTGTATCTCCACCTTCAGCCGATCCCTTTCCCGCAGGGGCGCCGGCCATCTTTGCGATCTCTGCTTCTACCTCCGCTGCACCGTCCGCATACCATTGCTCCTCATCCGGGGCAAGTTCTTTTAACAGCCTGAGAAACTCTCCCGCATGTACTCGCTCTTCGTTTGCGATATCGATCAGAACTTCCTTTGCGAGTTCGTTATCAATCGATTCTGCGAGCTGGGTGTAGATCGAGATCGCTTCATACTCATCGGTTATCATCAACCGGATCGCACGCACGAGCTCACTGTGCGTGAGCTTCCGGGGACTGACGTTTCCATAAAATGCATTGGCAAATTCAGCCATGTAAATCACTCCGTAGAGTATCACAAGGGCATGGATACCCTTCTAGCGGTAATTCTTCCCTTCACTCTATTTATACGTGTGGTTAAGTTTCAGAGAATGGGGGGTTCTGGTTCATGTAATTCCCTTCCGGGAGGAAAGTTCCCTTTCCGGGGATTACTATTGTTTGTAGCGGAATTATTCGACTAAAATGCGAATGAAAATCCGGCGTATCTCTTCGGAATACATTGATAA
>JAKLGZ010000091.1 GCA_022710385.1 Methanoregula sp. | reverse complement strand
AATCCATTCTGTAACAGCATAAGGCATGATCCAATATACAGGCGTCGATTCTGGCTGATGTAATATAGTTTAATTAACTAGGCTTATCTATCAAACATGAAAGCAAAATATTTGTTGCTTTGAGGTAAGTAAGCGTAAGGAATTTGAGCACACCCTGGAGGGCACCATGCATTTTTTACTCACATCAGTATCGGGAATTGGCAGAATGAAGTGCCTCACCTTTTTTCTGTTCCTCTGTCTCCTTGTAGCAGAAACACCTGCTGCAACGACAGAAATCCACATCACGCGATATGCAAACGATCGAACGACCCTTCTGAACGAGACCACGGTCACCTATCAATGGATGATGGACAATCTCCCGGTCATGGGTGACGGAGTAACTCACTACTATCATCAGGGGCCGGTTTTTCTCGATGACCCTGATGAAGCGACCGAAGAGATGATCCGCTGGAATGCTGCAGAGGACACCAATGTCCGGGAGAAGGACATGGGTGCCGTCAAAGGGACCGCGGTGAAGGATCTGGTCAATCTTGTTGGCGGAATGGAACCGGGTGACACCGTCACCATCAAGGCTGTCGATGGCTTCTCCAAGACGTTTGGATACCGGAATGTATACCTCTCCCCTGATCGCCAGGGACCGATGGTTATCACCTGGTACCGGGAAGATGAGGGACATGTCCCTGATTATTCGAGTGGGATGAGGCTGATCTTCTTTGCCGACGCATCAACAAATCTCTGGGGCATCCATGCATTCGGCAACTGGGACTGGCACGAATCGGCCGACCCCGAGTATTATTATTACTACTCACAAGGCAGCGAGCGATACCCTACGACCACAGGATTATCGGTGCAGATGGTCTCTTCCATTCGTATCAATGAAGGTGCAGATACAACACTGCCTGTTACGACGCCATCTACCCCCTCAATTCCCCTGAGTGTCCTTACGATCTCTTCCGGAATCATCGGAGGACTATGGTTCGTTCTTTCCAAAGGTGATCCAAAATGAGGCCACAATGTACAAAAAAGAATGCAGTGATAATCGTCCTGTTGAGTATTTTCTGCTGTGCAGGAGCCCTTGCAGCGCCGACTACCGAGCTTCTCGTTTCAGTGTATGGAGCAGATGGCACCCTGTCCATGAACAATACCGTGACCATCCCATGGATGGAGGCAAACCTCCCGGTTCAGGGTGATGGAACGACCCATTACTATCACCAGGGTCCGGTCTTTGTCGAATCCAAGGAAGGACAATGGGACATGAACGAGACGACGAATTTCAAGGACATGGGAGCAGTGAAAGGTACCGCCGTCCGCGACCTCTGCGATCTTGTCGGAGGGATGAATCCCGGTGATGACGTGATGGTAAAGGCAGTTGACGGATATCACGTCGAGATTCCCTATGAAAACATTTACCACCCTGATCCCCGGCAGGGGAACATCACCGTATGCTGGTTCAATGGTGAAGAATCATCCGTGGGAGAGCGGCAGGGAACGGGATATCCGCCCTCGTACCACGTTGGGATGCGGCTGCTGTTCCTCGCCGATACGTCAACCAACAGTGAAGGGAAGCATGTCTTTGGCAACTGGGACATGCATGAGGTGATGCCCGCTGAACGGATCCACCTGTTCGATAACCTGTATCCCTCAACTGGAGGTTACACTGTGAAGTGGGTTGATGAAATCCGGGTATATCGCGAAGGGTACAAGGGATCATCAGATCTTCTCCCCAAGTCCTACGAGTCGAAGGTGAATGAGACCTACCCGGCTCCCCCCACAGAATCCCCGCTGCTTCTTACCACCATCCTGGCAGGATGCGGTGCCCTCCTGGTATTCGGGAGGTGGAATAAATGAGAGAGATGGCCCTATCAAGAACGATCGTTCTTTCCGTGACCATCCTTGTCTTTTCCCTCGTTCTCGCCGGGTGCACGGCACCAGTTCAGGACTCGCTTGCGGCGGACTGGCGGCTGACCATCAACGGAACAACCGAAAAAGTCCTGACAATGAAGGATGTCAGGGCACTTCCCCCGGTGAACGGTCATGGGTATTGTGTCTCTACGACGGGCTTCAGGTTCGGTCCCTACACCTGTAAGGGGGTGGATCTCCGGGATCTCGCCGGGGTTGCTGGAGGAGTTGGGGAGGGCCGGCAGGTCTGGGTCTCTGCCCCTGACGGATATCTCTGGGTCTTTGATGCAGACCAACTTGAAGGACGGGGATTTGTGACCTTCGATGAGAATCTGAAAGAGATCCCATCCCCCCCGTTGCGCATCATCCTGATGTATGAGCAGAATGGAACTCCCCTGACCTATGACGATGGCGGTCCGGCCCGCATCGCAATCATATCGGAGCAGCCAGGGGTCATTACCGAAGGGAGTGCCTGGGTGAAATGGGTGGATCGGATCGAGATAAGGGAATGAGGAGCGTCGCCATCGCGATACTCCTTGTTGTGAGTATTCTCCTTGCAGGGTGCTCTGGTTCCGCTCCGGCAAATAAGACCCTGAAGGTGATTGCAGCCGGGAGTCTCCTTGCTCCTTTTGCAGAAGCGGAGCAGGAGTTTGAAGCCTCACATCCGGGCATTGATGTCCAGATCGAGGGGCATGGGAGCATCCAGGTCATCCGCCAGGTCACCGACCTCGGCAGGACTGCCGATGTGATTGCCGTTGCCGATGAATCCCTGATACCTGACCTCATGTACCGGCCCATGAAGAATTCCTCGCGCAACTATACCGATTGGTACCGGCCCATATCCACGAATGAGATGGTGATCGCCTACACGAACAAGAGCCGGTATCACGAAGAGATCAGCCAGGAGAACTGGTACCGTATCCTAGCCCGGCCGGATGTCCGTCTGGGATTCTCAAACCCGATGCTCGATGCTGCAGGGTATCGTTCCCTGATGGTGCTGCAGCTGGCTGAAGGGGAGTACCGGGAGCCTCTGCTGTTTGAGACACTCATTACCGATCACTTCCCTTCGACCATCACCGTTTCAGCCGGGGAAGAAGGCACCACCATCTCCCTCCCCGAGATCATGCGCCCTTCCGATGATAAGGTCGTCATCCGGGACGGGAGTATCTACCTGCTCTCGCTCCTCTCCGCGGGAGGGATCGATTATGCCATTGAGTACCGGAGCGTGGCAGAAGGGATGAACCTCTCGTATGTCACCCTCCCGGCATCCATCAATCTCGGTTCTGCAGAATATGCCGAGCGCTACCGCAATGTCACGGTCATCCTGGGATTCCCCCGGTTTGCCACCATCGGCAGTGAGCGGAACGGCCTCCCTGTCGTGTATGCAGTGACCATCCCGGCAAACGCTCCGAATCCGGATCTCGCCCGCGAGTTTATCGGATACATCGCCAATGAGTCAGCAAAAGGACGCCCCGGATGGCCCGCACCGCTGCCGGAAGGGGCAGTCTCATGAGCTCCCCGGAGCAGCCCCCCAGGAAAAAATACTGGCCTTCGGGAAATTCTCTTGCCGCCTTCTGGATCCCCGGGATGATCCTTGTCGGGATCATTGTCCTGGCTCTCCTCGTGATTACCATCCCGGTCCTCAGGAACCCGGAATACCTTGCCGGTGCCGCCAGCGACCCGGTGGTGTTCCAGGCGTTCTTTGTCACCTTCCTTGCAGGATTCTGTGCGGTCGGGATCCTCGCTATCACCGGGACACCGCTGGCGTATGCACTCAGCCGGAGTGATACTCCCTGGAAGGGAGTCGTTGAGACCCTGGTGGATATTCCGCTGGTGCTGCCGCATACGGTTGCAGGGCTCATGGTCTACCTCCTCTTCATGTCCAGGGGGCTGCTCGGGGCTCCGCTTGGCGGGATCGGCCTGACCTTCGAGGACGCCTTCCCCGGCATCGTTGCCGCTATGGTCTTTGTCGCCATCCCCTACTATGTCAACGCCGTGAGGGAAGGATTCGGGAGGGTGCCGGTCCAGCTCGAGAACGTCGCCCGGAGTCTTGGTGCTTCGCGGGCCAGGGCGTTTGTAACGGTGACCCTGCCCCTTACCACCCGCCACATCATGTATGGTGCACTCCTTGCCTGGGGAAGAGCTATCGGGGAATTTGCTGCCGTGATCATGATCGCCTACTTCCCGGTGGTAATATCGACCCTGATCTATTACCGTTTCAACACCGGTGGGATCGCAGAAAGTCAGGCCATCGCATTCCTACTCATCCTCCTCTGCCTGGTCCTCTTCTTCGTGTTCAGGTTCCTGACACGCCGTGCCGGGGTGTACGATGATCGCAGTTGAAGAGATCAGTCTGACCCGCGGGGACTTCTCATTTGCAGGGATTTCTCTCCAGGTTCCCGAATCCTCCTACACAGTGCTCATGGGACCTTCGGGTGCAGGAAAGACCCTTCTTCTCGAGAGTATCGGGGGATTTCTGCCGGTCACCGGAGGGAGGATCCTGGTCGCGGGACGGGACGTCACGATGCTGCCACCCGAGAAACGGGGAATCGGGTTCATGTACCAGGACTACTCACTGTTCCCGCACCTCACCGTAGAGGAGAACATTGCGTATGGGCTGAAAATGAAGGGGATTGCGTCATGCGAACGGACCAGTACGGTGAAAACACTCCTCTCCTCGTTCTCACTCCACACTCTCGCCTCCCGCCATACCGGATCGCTCTCGGGCGGGGAAAAACAACGGGTGGCGCTCGCACGGGCACTCGCGACCAGACCTTCTGCACTCCTCCTCGATGAACCGTTTGCCGCGCTCGACCCGGAGGCACGCTTGTCCTGCATGGACGAGGTAAAGGCCATCCAGAAGGAGCATGGGCTCACGATCCTTCAGGTGAGCCATGACCGGGATGAAGCCTACCGCCTTGCCGACCAGGTGGTGGTGATGGATAACGGGCGGATCCTGCAGAAAGGCACCCCAGCAGCAGTATTCTCCTACCCCGTTCATCCGACTGTAGCTGCTCTCGCGGGATTCGAGAACATGCTCGAGGGAACATCCGGCTCATCGGAGGGGGGAAGAACCCGGCTCTCGATCGGGACCGGCACCATCATCGCCGACCGCATGGTGCCTGCCGGAGACCGCGTCTTTGCCTGTATAAGGTCACGTGATATCACGCTTGCAGGGGCTGATATCTCACAAAGTGAGCAGGTCAATCGTATCGATGGACAGGTAATCTCCATGGTAGCGACCGAGCATGGCTGCCAGGTCCGTTTCGCAGGTCCGTTTCCCCTTCTTATCGACATTCCAGGAGATCGATCTTTACAGGATTGCCAGCTAGGCGACCATGTGGTCGCACTGGTTGCACCGGCAGACGTGCATCTCATCCACCTTCCGAAGAACACGGGTGAGGGGGGAAATGCCCCGTGAAGTATCAGCTCTGCATGCTGCTTCTCATCCTCTGCCTCGTTCCGGTCATAACCGTCCCGGCCGGAGGTGCCACCACCGCTGTACGGGTTGTCCTCTATGCTGCCGACGGGTATACCATTCTCAATGAGACCACGGTCGACTACCGCTGGATGGAATCACACCTCCCGGTGATGGGTGACGGGACTACCCAGTATTACCACCAGGGACCAGTCTTTATCGATGATCCCGATGAAGCGACCGAAGAGGCGCTCCGCTGGAATCCTGAAGAAGATGTGAATGTC
>JAKLGZ010000090.1 GCA_022710385.1 Methanoregula sp. | reverse complement strand
CGACCCGGGTGCCGTCCACTACCGCACGTTCAAGTTCATCGAGGAGGTATTCGGTTGAGCCCCGAAGGAGGATCGTAACCGCTTTCGGGTTCTTGCACCCGGAGACCTTGATAAGGTCGGCGTTGTCGACCTGCTCCACCATCGCGGCAGTTCCAAGGCTCTTTTTGGTAAGTTCCCCTGGTTTGTTGACGATCTCGGCATTGAGGGCAAGGGCGGCGAACTTGATGTCCTTTTCAGGAACATCTTCGACAGCAAGGACACCGGCACGGGCAAGGTAATAGCCCACTGCATCGGCAATTCCCTTCTGGCAGAAGAGCACATTTGCCCCGCTCTCGATCACCGTATCGGCCAGTTTCTTCAGCGCTTCACGTTCCTGCGCCGAGAAGGCACTGATCTGATCGCTGCTGCTGATCTTGATCTTCGCCTTGACCTGGGTCTTTACGATCTCCATCGGGCTTGCAACAAGTGCAACCTTTGCTCCTGTCACCTTGCGTGGCATATCCTCAGCAAACCGGGTCTTGTCGAGGACAATTCCCTGGACCAGTTCGGCGTCATCCATGGCATGCCCGGCCTGCTTCTTGATCGTGATATGATCGTCATCGACCACGACTTTGCCGTCCTTCTTCTCGGCGACCAGCATGACGGCATCGACGACGATTCCATCAAGCTTCTTCTTCACGGATTCGATCGATTTGCCGGTCATCGCGGTATCCGCGATCTTGAGGAGGATATCCCGGTCATAGGAATCGATGGAGATAGAGAGATCGCTGATAATCTCCAGGGCTTTCTCCATCCCCATCCGGTATCCCTGTGCGATCACGGTGGGATGGATCTTCTTTGCGATGAGATGTTCTGCCTGCTCCATCAGCGATCCCACGAGAACGACAGCGGTGGTAGTCCCGTCCCCGACCTCGTCATCCTGGGCCCTGGCGACCTCGATCACCATCTTGGCGCCCGGGTGCTGGACGGCGATGTCGGTAAGGATGGTGGCACCGTCATTGGTGATTGTGACATCCCCCGTTCCTGAGACGAGCATCTTGTCCATCCCCCGCGGACCAAGCGTGGTGCGAACGGCACTTGCGATGGCTTTAGCAGCGGCGATGTTCGAACGCTGGGCCTCCTGCCCGCGGTTGCGCTCGACATTCTCCTTGAGAATAATTATCGGTTGTCCTCCAAGCATAGGTTATCCTCCAATGTGGTAAAAGATGGAATTGAACTTCTATATAAAACAATCCATACGAGGTGAAAGAAAAGAGAGTGGTATCAGTCGAGTCTGGAGATCCTGAAGAGCGAATAAACCGGCACGCCATCCACATCCCTGATCCCGCGCTTGTCAAAGATCACGAGCACGGCAACCGGGTTGCCTCCATGTTTGCGGACATAGTGGACCACTTCATGCATGGTATTCCCTGAGGTGATCACATCGTCCACGATCAGGCAGCGTTCACCGGAAATGGGAGCAAAGTTGCCGCTGATCGATCCGACGGGGGGATCATGGGTACTCTGCTTTGCCGGATAATAGATTGCGAGCCGTACATCCTCGGATACCGCGATCAGGGTCGCAAGCGGAATCCCGGATATTGCAATCCCCACCACGGCTGAGGGGAACAATTCCGGCTGTTCTTCTCCCCGCGCCTCATCCGATATCGCTGAGTAAAAGTGTTTCAGCATCATCATGGCAAGCTCGTCAAGGAGCGGCCCTTCGCTGCTCACTGCAGTCCAGTCGATGCCGACATCCTTCGGGATCGCCCCCGACTTCTGCTGCGTCAGGAGCCAGGTTACCGTCTCAATGGAGAGGGAGAGCTCATCTGCAATCTGTCCCGGACTATGGCCTTCGGAGAGGAGGGCCCGTGCCCTCTCGATCAGCTCATCAAGAGATGACATTGAAAAAGAGTGTGGGCGCCCCTTTACTTAAGCCTTCTTTGGATGAGGGCCCCGCAGACCTTGCATTCCCCTGGTCCCCCATAATACCTGCCGCATCCGCTGCACCGAAACTTCCACCGGATGTTCCGCCCCCCCTTCTGATGGAGAGGGATTATCCTGAGGTGCAGGGACCTTCCCACATTCTGGAGCGCATAGTCATCGCTCAGGACGGCAGCCTCGCACTGGAGAGCGAGGGCGAGCACTTCACAGTCGGTAGTGGAAAGGGATGACCCCTCCCCCATTGCGACAGCGACCTCTCTGACCTGGCGCACCGATTCCGTCTCCGGATCGATCACCCGGAGCCCTCTCTCGCAGAGAAGGTCGAACCTGGCTTTTGAAGAGAGATCCCGCAGTTCCGAAACTACCGAAGGGGTCGTACACAATTCTCCTCCAAACAGTGATCCCTCAAGCGAAACCCCGGCAAAGAACGCGCTGGAGTCGAGGACCAGTCTCATGCGGAAAAGACCACCTCCCGGCCTTCCCTGACCTGTATCTCATAGCCGAAGAGCGCAAGGAGCCAGCACATCGTCCTTGCATGGAGGGTATACGACGAGGTTGTAAATGATCCACCGTAACGGGCAAGGGAGATCAGGAGCTGGTCACTCAGGCAGGGATCTGCCTCTCCCGGCCTGTTCACTTCACTGATCAGGCCGGCTGCTGCGGTCCTGCCGACCTCTTCGGCGGGAAGCCCGGGACTGCCGAGTGATGAGAATCCTTTCGATCCATACCATGCAGTACAGGAACTGCCCTTCGATCTCCCTTCTGAACGCTGGATCTCAATCGGGACCTCGATCCCCAGTGCACCGGATAGCATCGTTTGCGCACTGGCTGCCTGCCGTTCAGCGACATGGGCAGGGAGCCCGGACGAGCAGGAGCGGATACCGCAGGAAGGATCTTTTTCAAGAGAGATCGGTCCGGGGTGCTGGGGATCTACCCGGACCCGGACGAGGCCTCCCCCAGCCGGGTAATAGCCCCTCCGGATGATCGTGACTGAAACTGCCCCCTCAGGTACCCCCAGAGCAGGTATCAGAACGTTCTCACTGTAATCGATGGTAGGGCTTGCAGGTACTTCAGTGCCCCCGGTCACTTCAAGGGTCCCGCCCCTGGTCAGGGCAACCGGGAGCCAGGACTGGAGTACAAGGGCAATGCTCCCCGCTGTCCCGACATCGACAACGCACGAGGACCTGCGGATCGGGCCGGGAGAGAACAGGAGCCGGTCGCTCCCCGGTTCATTTCCCTCCGTATCTCCCTCGCAGGTACAGGCTACCGCCCGGACGGCAGCGCAGTGCTGGAACCTGAGTCCGGCCTTCTTCCGTTTCGCTCTTATCCTGGTGATCTCGATCGGAATTCCTGTCACTGCCGAGAGCGCAACCGCAGATCGGACGATCTGCCCCCCGCCTTCAAGATGTGAGCCGTCAATCCTTAGCATTGGGTGATTCCGTCAGAGATGATCCCCGCGGCAGAATAGACGCTGCAACCCCTCTCGATGGTATCGCTGCAGTATACCTGCCTCACTCCTGATGAGATCAGATGAGCGTACGCTCCTCCGGCAAACACTCCGTGAACACATGCCGCAGAGACACTCCGTGCTCCCTGTCCGTACAGGAGCCGTGCAGCGGTTGCCAGCGTTCCCCCCGTAGAGATGATATCGTCAACAATGACAACATCGCGATCTTCAGCGCAGAGGTTCTTGGGTGATATGCTCACCTCTTCTGAAGAGAGGCGGGTCTTTTCGAGATGATCGACATCCCAGCCATTCACCCCCGCGACTGCTGATGCGAACCGGGCAGCACCATCATCCGGGGCAAGGATGAGCGGGTCATCACACCCTGTCCCTTTCAGGAATGCCCCGATATCAGGGGCAAGGGAGAGGGTATAGGCCGGGACGTCGAAAAATCTCAGGACTGCCGGATCATGCACGTTCACGACAAATGCCCTTGATACTCCCCTTGAGAGAACTCCGGCGACCGCCCGGGCAGAGAGGGGCTCTCCTGCCGAGAACTGCTTGTCCTGACGGGCGTATCCCAAGTACGGCAGGACCAGGGTGATGTCGGCTCCCTGGCAGGCATCAATGAGAAGGATGAGCTGAACAAGGGCATCACTGTCAGTGACACTCCCTACCACCAGCACCTCTTTTCCGACCTCCCCCGCTTTCAGATACAGTTCTCCATCAGGGAACCGGGAAAACCGCACATCTGCCAGGTCCCATCCATTCGCACCAGCAAGCCTCGATGCCAGAATCTGCGAATATTCAGTGCTTATTACCTTCATCTCATCCTACCTCATGCTGAAAGTACTTAAACTACCATGGATAAGTTATAGTATCGTATTATTTTTACGAGGTCAATCTGCCGATGAAATCAACAGAATCCGGTCATGAGGCCCAGGAGGAGCCGCTTTCCTTTGATATCAGTGAGGAGAGCTCCTCCCAGATCGAAGTACCCAAAAAACTCATCGACCAGGTCATCGGTCAGGAGCATGCAGTCGAGGTCATCAGGAAGGCTGCCACCCAGAGACGGCACGTGATGATGATAGGCAGCCCCGGTACCGGCAAGTCCATGCTCGCCAAGGCGATGGCTGAACTGCTCCCAAAGGAAGAACTGCAGGATATCCTCGTATACCCGAATTCGGATGATCCGAACAACCCGATTGTACGGACCGTCCCTGCGGCGAGAGGCAAGCAGATCGTCACGGCCCATAAGGCGGAAGCAAGGAAGAAGATCCAGTTCAGAAACACCCTCGTTATGCTCCTGATCCTCGGGATTGTCGGATATGCATTCATCACCTACCAGTGGCTCATGGGTATCATCGCTGCAGCATTCATATTCATGGCGATGAGGTATGCAACCCCCCGGGAGGAGACCATGGTGCCGAAGCTCCTGGTCACCAACGATGCAACGGTCGATGCCCCCTTTATTGACGGCACCGGTTCCCATGCCGGGGCGCTTCTCGGCGATGTCCGCCACGATCCCTTCCAGAGCGGAGGCCTGGAAACCCCCAGCCATGACCGGGTCGAAGCAGGTGCCATCCACCGGGCCCACAAGGGCGTCCTCTTCATCGATGAGATCAACACCCTCACTCCCCACTCCCAGCAGAACCTCCTCACCGCCCTCCAGGAGGGTGAGTTCCCCATCACCGGCCAGAGCGAGCGCTCGAGCGGGGCGATGGTCAGGACCGAACCGGTACCCTGCCGGTTCATCATGGTCGCGGCAGGAAACCTGGATGCCATCCAGGGGATGCACCCGGCGCTCCGTTCCCGTATCAGGGGGTATGGGTACGAGGTCTACATGAGCGAGAGCATGCCGGATACCCCTGAAAACCGGGAGAAGTTCATCAGGTTCATCGCCCAGGAGATCAAGAACGACGGGAAGATCCCCCACTTCGACAAGGGCGCCATGGAAGAGATCCTGCGGGAGGCGCGGAGGAGGTCCAACCGGAAAGGGCACCTCACCCTCAAACTCCGGGATATGGGAGGACTGATCCGTGTCGCAGGGGATCTTGCCAGGCAGGAAGGGGTCGAGGTCACCACCGCTGATCATGTGATTGCCGCGAAAAAGACCGCCCGTTCCATCGAGGACCAGGTCTCGGACGAATATATCGGCCGGAGCCGGGAATACGAACTCACCGTTGTCGAAGGGACACGAGTCGGAAGGGTGAATGGTCTTGCGGTCATGGGGAGCGACTCTGGCTCGGTACTCCCGATCATGGCT
>JAKLGZ010000009.1 GCA_022710385.1 Methanoregula sp. | reverse complement strand
GTCGGGCGCGAGCGTCACGATCTGCTGGTAGCCCGCCGGGTCGGTAGCGGTCACGCGGATGGTGACGGTTGTGGCGCCGCGATTGGTGATCACGAAACCGTCGTGCTGCTGGTACGGGGCCGTGCCCACCGCTTTCCCGTCCTTCACCACGAGATTGAACGTACAACCCGTCCCACAGTAGGGGCAGGTCGTCTGTACATACTTCATGTCCATGAAAACACCTTTATACGACTGGCTGTTATTCCTGTCAAGAGATATAATTATCTAATCGTTCTTTTTCAATTTCGGGCATCATATTAACTTAATTTATGGGTTAACTTAAATAAGTTAACCTGTCGTAATGCCATGCACTTCTGTTCACCATTTTCGATGTGCATATCTTCATACCCGTCTCCCGGGAAATATCCAGAATGCCCCGGGGAAAGAAGGGGCCCGGTTATCCACACAGACCGTAATCTTCAAACAAATTCTCAATTTTTTTCATGATCTTCATCAGAACCGGTGTTTTTCACCATCATTCTCCTCTTCCCCGCCATGGTCCCTCGGTGCATGCTCCTGACCGATCCCTGCGGTACGCTCTAGCCTTATTACTGCGCAAAGCAAAAGATAGCCACATGGATGTTGAGGAGTACGTCCGCCGTGGTATTCGCCAGGGAATCTCTGAAAAGGATCTCCGTGCAGCCCTTGCGAACCAGATCCGGGTCTTTAAACCGGAGGAGGATCAGGAGTATGCAGAACGGTTTGCACAGGCGGTCATCAACGAGGTAAAAAATTCCACCGCGATCAGCGGTGACTTTTTTTCATATCATCATTCGGGCGTAAGCATGGGGGAATTCGGAGTTGGTTCCCGCGGGAGCGGCGATTTCTTCGCCCATCGCCAGATAGCCCGTGTGATCGGAAGAACCCGGGCTGCGGTTGGCGTTGATGAGATGGATGACGGAGGGGTGGTAGAGGTTGCAGGAACCGCGGGTGGCAGGTACATCGTCTGTGCGGTCGATGGGATGCACTCGCGCCTCTCTGATTTCCCTTTCCTTGCCGGATTCCACGCGACACGGGCGACACTCCGCGATGCCTACGTGATGGGCGCACGGCCGATCCTGCTCTTCTCTGATATCCATGTGGCAGATGACGGGGACGTTGCCAAGATCTTTGAGTACACCGCTGGCATAACCACCGTTGGAGAGATGATGGGAGTTCCCCTGGTATCCGGGTCAACGCTCCGGATTGGCGGCGACATGGTGCTCGGGGAACGGATGACCGGGTGCGTGGGAACGGTTGGCATCGCCCGGCACCTCACCCCAAGGAAGAGTGCAGCACCCGGGGATGTGATCCTCATGACCGAAGGCGCGGGAGGGGGAACGATCGCCACTGCCGCTATTTATTCGGGATTTCCGGAGGTCGTGGAGCGGACCATCAACCTGCAGTTCCTGAAAGCAGTGGAAGCTCTCCTAGGAAGTCCCGTGATCGGGGAGGTGCATGCCATGACCGATGTGACAAACGGTGGTCTCCGCGGCGATGCGCATGAACTTGCCCAGACCGCCGGCTGTCGTGTCGTTATCGTGGAAGATCGTGTCAGGGGTATTGCCGATGCGAAGGTCCAGGAGATGCTGGATGCCCTTGCGATCGATTATCTCGGGGTCTCGCTCGATTCGCTCCTGATTGTGGCACCTGGAGATGCGGTACCGGCGCTCAGAGAGGTTATCAGCGATGCCGGTGTACGCATCGAGGAGATCGGGCGTGTCGAGCAAGGGAGCCCCGGTGCATATCTCGTGAGTGACGGAAAAGAGCAGGATTTCTCTCCCCGGTTCCGGGAGTCTGCTTATACGCCGGTGAAGAAAGTGGTGGACCGGCATCCGGCTGATCTGGCAGGAATGAAAATGGCCGTGGAAAAAGCAGCAGACATGGCTATCGAGAAGAAGAGAAGGATTATCCGTTATCTCTCTTCCGTCAGCTGATCCACCTGCCCGCGGTCAGGAGAATACCTCCGCAATGATGCGGGCCAGCATGGCATTGAGCTGGAGGTATTCATTGTTGCCATGTGTGAGGGTATAATCGGTATCAGCAATCGCTATTGAGAGCCTGGGATCGTTATACTCCCTCCTGACCGCTGTACGGAATTCATGGAGAACCTCCCTGGAGGTGAGGCCGTACTCGATCATCAGGGTCTCGAACCGGCGTACTGCCGAGATCATGTCACCCGTGGATACCGCGGTCAGGGCTGCCTGCGCAATCTGGCCTGTCTCGGTCTGGGAGCACCTGATGAGGTTGCCCAGGCATTCTTCACCAGTACTGACCTGGAGCAGCACCACCGCCTTTCTCATGTCACCGGCTGCAGCCTGCACGATCAGGTCGGTATCATCATCTGAAAGGGGGCTGGTATCGCCGAATTCCGATGCCAGGATGGCATGGAGGTGGTCTCCGACCACCCTGCTTTCCACCGGGACAAAAAAGAACGGGAGACACCGTGAACTGATCGCCGGTATGAGCGCCGATGGCCTGCTCGTGACAAAGATGAAGCGGCAGGTCCTCGAGTACCGTTCCATGATTCTCCGGATCCCCTGCTGGGCTTCCCGGGTCATCGCAGATGCCCCTTCAAAGACGATGATACGGAAGTCAGAATCGAGGGGCCGGATCGATGCATACCATCTGACTATATTCTTGAAATTCGAAAGGAGGCTCTGTTCTCTCTGGTAGAGGTGTCCGTACCGCTCGTCCCCTTCAAGGTACTTCTTCCCCTGCTCGAAGAGATCAGCGGTCTGGATGACCGTCATGTTCTCCGCCATCCTCTCACCATATAACTGGTATGCGAGGCATTCGACCGCAACGCTCTTTCCGGTGCCCGGTGGCCCGGTGAGGAGCAGGTGCGGGATATCCCCTGATCGTGCTGCTCTCTTCAGGTGAGAGACCACGTGATCCTGCCCCCGTATCTCTTCAAAACTCTTCGGGCGGTATTTTTCAATCCAGAGCATGGTCAAGCCTCAATTGAATCTCGCAGATGGCAGACCGGAGGAGTTCCCGGTTCTCATATCCTGTTGCACACAGTTGCACTTCTTCCCTTGTAAGGGCTCTGCAGAACCGGGTCACCTGCGGGATCGCCCTGGTTACCTCGTCGACAATGGTCAGGGTTGCCGTCATCGCCGTTCTCGAAAGCGGGTTGAGGTCGATCGCGATCACGGTCTTTCCCGCATCGACCAGTGCCTGGCAGCGGTCACCGTCTTCAAGGGGAACCAGGACAACATCAGCGGAACCGATTCCCCCCGGAAGGCAGAGCGCCCGGTCATGAGAGAGCGGGAGGAGTCGTTCCGGGATGCCCTCCAGCACCGTGACTCCATGGCGTTCCAGGAGGGTTGTGATCTTCCGGATCCGCTCTTCGGTCCTGTGGAAGAGGTTCACCTCAACCGCAGCGTTCGAGGCCTGCTGAAGGAGCGCAATACTGCCGGCGGCAAGCGCTGCTGTGTTCCCGTTCACCGAGATGACCGGCCGTTCCGCACAGAGGAGGAGCGCTGCAGCGGCCCTCTCCGCCCGGAGGGCACTCTCCATGGTCTTTTCACCGATCAGGTAATCAAACGCTTCACCGCGACCGTGAGCAGTAAGCCCTTCAAGCGAAAGGATACCCTCCGCTGCGCACCGGGCGAGATGCTCCCTCACTTTAAGCGAACGGTACCGGGGATGGTCCTTTGGGATCATGAGAACTCCTCCAGGATCTCGACGCCGCAGGGAGCAACATGGAGCTCCAGTATCTCACCATAGGACCCGAGAAGGTCAGCGGCACGCTCCCCCATCGCGAAAATCCCGTTCCCGAGCATGGTCATGCTGGCCGGGATGTTCTCTCTGCTGCATTCCACGAGCAGATCACTGAGTTCCTGCGTAAGCAGTCCGCTCCCCCTGGCAAATCGGTACGAGAGCCGGAAGAACAGTTCAGGCGATCCGGGATACTCTTCAGGATAAGCGGCACTGATACGCGTAAGTGCATCCGGTGAGCCAAGGACCAGGGGAGAGGGGAGCGGTCCGAAATTGACAGCATACAGGGGCTCGTGCAGGTCATAAAACCTCCTGATCTCAGCACCTGTCCCCGGTCCCCTGCGGAAGTCGCGACCGCCCCCCTGGCATGCGGCGACGTCACCAAGCCCGGTCCGGTGAACGATCTCCGATTCATGGGCAAGTTCGGAGCAGGCTTTCTTTGTCATCCCGAGATGGAAGAGTTCATTGAGAGCAGAGACCGAGGCCATCAAAGCTGCTGCGGAAAGCCCAAATCCTGCCCCAATGGGTAGTGTGCATTCGGTCTCGATGTGTGCGAAAACACCGAGGCGGCCGGCAACATAGGCGAGAGGGGGAGCATCATGGATCAGCTCCCGGACAGCTCCTTCAGAGGAGAGACGCCGGACCGTAATGGAGGTGGTATCGGCGGGAGTAACCCGCACGGTCACCCCTTCCGTGATCACGATCCCGGCCCCGATACTCCCGGTCGTCTGGTATCCTGACCCGGTCACCGGCCTGAAATACCCGGAAATGTGGCCCGGGCAGGAAGCAGTGACCGATGCAGCAACAGGCTCTTGGGGACTCCTGCCTGATCTCCTCATCGTTCTCTTCCCATTCGCAAATTTTTCCCCGTCAGCCCTGGGGGAGGGGCAGCGTCCCTATCCTCTCCCAGATCCGGGCAGCAAGCTCCCTCTTTGTTCCTCGTATCTGCTCCCTGCCGCCAGCGCCAGAGATGATTGCATCCGTGGTATCGGATCCCATACTCTCCGGGCCGTTTATCACGACAAGATCTGCACCCTTCGCAATCAGCGGGGCTGCTCCCTCCTCCCCCTCCTCTCCCACCTTGAAAGCAATGACCGAGGTATTGTATCTCCTGCAGACTTCATCGATCAGTTTCGGGAGCGGGTGGAGGGGGATCGAGAGTGTCTGGCCGCTCCGGAGTTTTCCTCGGTATGGTTCGGGGGCATAATCCGAGATTGCTGCGGCACTGAGGTAGATATCCGGGATCCGCTCAGCGCATATCCTGTGCACGGCATCGTGCATCTCCCCAGCAGTTTCGATGGTAATATTCCTGACACACGGGATCGTCCCTGCATGGACCACCGTGACCTCTGCGCCGAGGCGGAACGCCTGGAGGGCGAGTTCCCTCCCCATCCTCCCGGTTGAACGCGTGGTCAGAACGCGGATATCATCCACCGGTTCCCTGCATGGCCCGCTCGTGATCAGGACGTGTTTTCCTGCAAGCGGAGATCCCGGCAGTGCCCGGCAGCACCAGAGGACGATCTCATCGATATCCGCGATCTTGGCCTTTCCCTCCTCTCTCCTGGGGGGGATGACCGTGACCTTCCATGAGGAGAGACACCTGATACACTCGCTCACGCCAGGATGCCGGTACATGCTCTCGTGCATTGCAGGGGCGACCACGACCGGCAGCCCGGCACCGAGCGCCGTGCTTGCGAATGTGGTGACCGGGGTATCATCGATGCCCCGGGCAATCTTGCAGAGTGTGTTTGCCGTGCAGGGGGCGATGAGCAGCAGATCCGCACATCCCCCGTCCCCGCAAAACGTGACGTGCTCCACATGCCCGGAGAGCGCAGTGATCGCATCATTCCCGGTGGCGTAGGTCAATGCATCCGGGTGGACAATCCGGGTCGCTGCCTCGGTCATGACAGCGGTGACACTGGCACCTTCGCGCCGCAAGGCATGGGCGAGGCGGACGGTCTCCACCGCTGCAATGCTCCCGGTCACCCCGAGGATGATCCGTTTTTTGGAAAGGCTTCCTGGTTCCATCATCCAGCCCTCAGGTCAAGCACATAATGCCATGTGTGCGGGGCAACCTTTTTTATTCTCCTGACCGTTCCTGCATCCCGGCAGGCATCGCGGTACTCCTCCGGGATGAAAGGAGGATTCCTGCCTGCGGTGTGCATATGGATCGTGCCACCGGTCCTGATATGATCAAACGCGGCATCGAGCATCAGGGAGGAGTCGAAATGACCCATGATGATCCGGTCATAGGTACCGGAGAGGAGTTCCCTGCAGTCCCCAAGCCCGGCAAAAATTCGGTTCTCCAGGTGGTTTTCATCGATATTTCTGAGAAGGTAGCGGTAGGCAACCGGATGTATCTCCATCGCATGGACGGTGGCACCGGCCATGCCCGCGGGAATGCTGAAATACCCGATCCCGGCGAACATATCGGCTACCCGTTCACCCGGGCGTACCAGCCTCATCATCCTCTGCTTCTCCGCCCGGTTCCCCGATGAGAACATCACCTGTGCAGGATCAAGCCAGAATACCATTCCCAGTTCATGGTGGCAGATCTCTCCGGTTGTTCCGGAAATGAGACGGACATCGGGGATTCGTTCCCTGCCCTGGTATGACCTTATCCAGAGGATGCCGGTCGGTTTCTTCCACGCTTCAATCTCCCGTATCTCGGCACTGGTGGGTTCTCTCCCGTGAAGGACGGCAATCGTCCCGATCATATAAAAGCCCCGTCCGTCGTACCGTGCTTTCGGGGCGAGTTCCCTGTCCGCAGGATATCCGTCCCTGACCGGCACATACGCGATCCCATTGCTGACAAAAGGCCTTCTCTCCCTCATCCGCCATTCTGCTTCTGCAATGCCTGGAAGATCGCGGGCGGGAACCTCTCTCACCCTCATCGTTCACCCACCACCAGGAGGTCATCCCCGTCATTCAGGATCCTGATCGTCTGCCCTGGTACATATTCTGCGTCCCGGCCGACGAAACACTCCCGCGGGATCCCTGTCTCCGGATCAAGGACACCGATGGTGTTCCCCTGTCTGAACGTGACCAGGTACTCCCGTGCATCCCTGGTCGATCCGATATACCGTTCGACCCGGTCCTCCCGTGCCGAGCGTTCGATGCCATTCGGGATCTCCCGGTATCTGATCTCCCTCCCCGAGGCATAGATCACTTCACCGGGTCTGCCATTCACCACGATGACATCTCCCTTCCCGTACCGGGGGAGACGGACCGAATACGTGATCCGGTACAGCCGCTTTCCTGCCCGTTCGCCCACCAGTTTTGGATGGGTGGAAAAGCGCCCTCCCAGTCGCTGGACGATGGCAGTGGCGATCGCCTGGCCGATATGCTGAGAACCGACGGTGATGTCAAGTCCGTCCTTTGTCTCGTCAGTGTCTGAAATGAACGAGAGACGTTCCCCTGAAGCATAGCACCCTTCCTCGATCTCCCTGGCTATCCGCTCCACGGTCCGGATCTCGTGGCGGTACGGTCTCCTCCCCGAGGCCCGCACCTGGACTATTCCCTCGTAGTAGCTCCCGGAGATCCGGCTGCACCGGTCACACTGCTCTTTCTGCCAGAGGATCTCAACCTGACACATGGCATGCACCGGTTCCCCAAACAGGGTTCCCTCGAGTACCACCTCGGCAAGGGAGCGGTTGATCGTCATCTCCTTTACGGAGATCTTCAGGACCGGCCGGGCAACCTCGGGTACGATCTGCACCGAGCGTTGTACCAGATCACGGGCAATCTCCTCCCGTTCTGCAACGGTATCGGTCCAGACACCTCCCTCCTTCCGCGATCCGCATGTCGGGCAAAGGATACAGACAACCCGTTTACCGCACGTGAACCAGGGGTTCTCATGGATCCTGCACCTGCCGCAGAGCTCACCGGTGGCTGATGGAGCCCCGCAGCGGGGGCAGATATTCTCCCTTATCTTCTTTTCAGAGCCTGATGATCTGGGCATGGGGTACTGATCCAATCCGGATAAATCCTGTCGCATCGATAAGTCCCATCTCGATGGCAAGGGCAACAGTCCGCTCTCCAAAGAGGTTGCAGTTCCCTGCACCCCTGAGGGCTGCTCTCACCTCATCCGGTGATGCAGGGCTCCTTCCGTAAAAATCCCCGGAGATATGGATCTCGAGGTCACCCTGCTGGATGCATGTGTCAAGAAGTTCCCTGTCGCAGACAGCGACGACTTCATCACCGGCCGGTGTCCGGTGAACTTTCAGGTACATCGATCAGTACTATGGGAGAGGCGAGTTCTTAAAAGGTGAGACGTGGCTGGTGGTTCAGAGAATAATCTCGACGCCATAGACCCTTTCAGGTGTTTCTTTGTGGATTCTGAAGGCGTCGTCCTCAGAGATGAGGCCTTCGTTGATCAGCTTTCTGGTGATCCTGGGAACCGATTTCGGACCGATCACCGCACCCGGCCGGGTGTTCTCATCCATGTAATCGGTCTCCATCGTGAACGGCCGGCGGAGACGGGCGAGTTGCGGGATATCAGGATGGGAGGCCAGGAGAGAGGGTGTCAGCGGGGTGTCCGGAGTTGCATAATGTTTCACCACCTTATGGGAGGGCAGACCGGCCTGTTCTGCCATCCCGACAACGTCGCTGCAGGGACCAGTCTCCGCATGGATCTGAACAGCACACTTCAGATCGGCGGCAAGGGTCAGCGCATGGGAGAGTACCTCGTTGGAGGCGGAGAACACCTCATCGGGGACCGGGTAATGGGGCCGCCCGCTCTTGAGCGCAACCGCTCTTCCCTCTCCGATATAAGAGGCCGCGATATCAATCCCTCTCTTCATGATTGCCACGGTCTCGGAGAGCGGCGTAGTGGCTGAAAGGCGTGTCATCTCAGCAGGATGTACCCCCAGAATGACAAAGACCGTGATACCGAGAGCCCTGATCTGGTCAGCAATCGCGATGGTCTTTTCGTAAACAAGAGAAAATTCATCACCGGTATGGGGGAGAACACCGAAGGACGAGGAGGGTTTCGTGACAAGGAAGAGGTGGGTTCCCCCGGCACGGAGAAAATCCTTCGCGGCTTCCAGTCCCCTCCCGTTGACAGGATCGATATGGATATGGTCGTCGGTGATCGGAAACTTATGGCTCTTCATGGCACGAGACGATCTCCATGAGCGGGTAGTCTCCTCTTCGCTGCAGCCTGGCATGGCAGCAGGAGCTGCCTACCTTGGTGATGATGTCCACGGTCAGCATGGTGCCCCGGAGCTCGGAGTAGCCGAAGATGTTCTCCGCCATCTGCGACCGGTCAAGGGAGACATGGATATCCGCAACATAGGGCTGGAGGCTGACGCTCTCCTGAATTGCGGATTCAAGGAGTGATGCCGTGGAAGGTGAGACGGGTGTCCCAACCCACTGGTGGTACAGCGCCCCGAGTTTGATCGCTGCCTCAAATATTGCCTGATCATGCTCACTTGCCATGATCTGGTATAGACTTTTTCCGGGAAAAAAGGAGATGCTCAGATGAGCTTGATGATGCCTGGTTTCGGTTCCATCGCCTCGCCCTGGCGGAGGAACATTTCGATCTGCTTCCTGATCTCGTCCTTTTCGAATCCTTCCTGTGCAATCTGCTCGATGACCTCATCGACCTTTGCCCTGCCGCTCTCATCAGCAATCATCCTGATCACTTCCTTTATCCTCCGGATCAGATCCCTCTTGCCCTTGGAATAGCCGGTGACAACCTTGTCGATATCAAACGAACCGGTCTTGGGATCGTAGGCAACCTGCCGAAGACACTTGTCCACGATGGTGATAACCCGTTCGGCATCGGTTGCCTCGATATCCCGGGAGAGGCGGATCCGTGCACTGGCCTCGGCAAGCCGGACCAGTGCTTCAAGTTGCCGTGCGGTCACCGGGACCGGCTTGTTGGATTCAGATGCCAGCCCCCGGAGCCGCATGTAGTAGGCGATCAGAGCCTCCCGTGCTGTATCCGAGAGCCGTGGGAAACACGTTCTTTTCGCATAGGCAACGTATTTCCGGAAGAGACCTGGCTCGATCTCGGGGGTCACCGGTTTGAGCTGTTCGGCGATATACTCCTCATTCACCCCGGGGATGGGTGTCTTGCGGTGCTGCACGATCGTCTCGCCGATACTGTGGGCTTTCAGGATGTGCTCCGCGATCGCCCCGTCCTTTTTTTCATCCGGTTTGTCACCCATGATGAAGATCAGGTCGAACCGGGAGAGGAGAGAGGCAGGCATATTGATCTGCTCACCGATGGGGGCAAAATCATCAAACCGCCCGTACTTGGGATTGGCAGCACCGAGCAGGGCACACCGTGATTTCAGCGTGGCAGTGATGCCGGCTTTTGCGACGCTGATCGATTGCTGTTCCATCGCTTCATGGAGGGCACTCCGGTCTTCCTTCTGCATCTTGTCCATCTCGTCGATCGCGGCAATTCCCATATCGGCAAGTACCAGGGCCCCTGCCTCAAGGGTCCAGCGCCCGTCCCCGAACTCGTCCTTGACTGCGGTTGCGGTCAGGCCTGCCGATGTGGATGACTGGCCGCTGGTGTAGATGGCCCGGGGAGAGAGCTTGACCACGTACCTGAGCAGCTGGCTTTTTGCGATACCCGGGTCACCGATCAGGAGGACATGGATATCACCCCGGAGGTGGCTCCCGTCAGGCATCTCCTTGGTGATCCCGCCAAAGATCTGGAGGGATATCGCCTCCTTCACCTCCTCGTTCCCATAGATGGTCGGGGCAATCGAATGGGTGATCTTCTGGTAGATAGTGGGATCATGCGACAGGGCGAGGATCTCTTCCTCAGCTTTCTCATCGATCTCGACCTCCTCGAACTCTTTTTCTGCAATTTCGATCGAGTTGCATTCGAGGTAGATGTCAAATATGGTGCTCTTCTCCCCATGGCTGACCCGCTGTATCGATCGAAGGATTCCGTTCATGACGACCCTGTCACCCGGCGCAACGAGCCCTGTCAGATCGTCAGTTGCATCGACATCAAGCGTCTGCGGCTGTTCCCCTCCCCGGAGACCTTCCGGGGACTCCTGGATCCGGAGTTTCTGCGAGTTCACGAATTTCGAGCGCTTCGGCACAAGGTCCAGTTTCTTGAAGGTGCATCCGTCAGTTGCACAGCCATCAGGCTCTCTGAACTTACCGTACCCCTGCTCCCGGATCGTGATATGGCCGCCCGGGCACCGAAAAAAGGCTTCAACGATCCTGGGGCGTACTTCCGTCGTCTTCCGGAGGATCCCCTCCACGCTGATGAATTTGTTGATATGGTCTGACCGGATCTGCCGGATGGCAACTTTTTTGGGAAGGCTGGTGAACCTGACGTTGATGTCCCGGGTCCCTTTCCCATCCTTCCCCTTGATCAGCTGGTGGGCGAGGACCGATGATCGCACATCCTCAATCACCTTGCCCGGGTTATCAAGGAGCTCATCCGCCATCCTGATCCCGGTCTTCCCGAAACTCTCGAGCTCCCGGTAATCGATAAAAAGAGATTTTTTGTAGGGATATTCGCGGGATATCTCTGACAGCTGCTTTTTGTAACGGCTCTTTAAGAACCTGTTCCAGTCAGCATCGCGATCAATGATCTCGGCGGCCGGCTCCTGCTCCATCCTGTCACCCGGTGCGTGATCGTTTTGCATGCATCACGAACTGTGCGATCATCGCATCCATCTGCAGGTCACTGCTTGCCCCTTCAGAGAGCCTGAAATCGGTGATCCCGAGCTGATCGATGAGTGCAACGCGGAGGCTGTCATCCATCTCTTTTCTGATTAGAGCCCGGTAACACTGGTTGATGAGCTCGTTGGGAGCAATGCCCCGCTCGTGGAGCAGCTGTGAGAGGAGTGCTTCGGCGGCTTCAAATTCGCCAGAAAGAGAAGTCGAGAGCAATTCCTCGATCTCATCCGGTCTGGCGGTGGATGTGATTGCATAGATCCTGTCCTTCGTGATCTCCGGTGAAAGGATGGCTGCACCCTGAAGGGCATTGATAGCCTTTCGCATGTCACCCTGCGAGATGTAGGCTATCGCCCCGATGGCATCCTCACTCACGGCAAGGTGTTCCTGATCTGCAATCCTGTTTATCTCAGCGGTTATCGCGGACCTGTCAATGGGTTTGAACCGGTAGATGGCACACCTGCTCTGGATAGGATCGATAATCTTGGAAGAGTAATTGCAGGAGAGGATGAACCTGCAGGTCTGTGCATAGCTCTCCATCGTCCGGCGGAGGGCAGCCTGGGCATCAGGGGTGAGTGCATCCGCTTCGTCAAGGAAGAGGATCTTGAACTCCGCCCCTCCCAGCGGGGATGTCCGTGCGAACTGCTTGATCTGGTTTCTCACCACATCGATACCGCGCTCATCGGACGCGTTCATCTCCCTGAAGTTCAGGTTCCATGCCTCCCCGAAGAATTCCTTCGCCAAAGCAACGGCCGCGGTGGTCTTGCCCACCCCCGCACTCCCTGTGAAGAGGAGGTGGGGGAGGCTCCCTGCCCTCACATACGACTGGAGGCGTTCCACGATCTCGTCCTGCCCCACTATCTCGGCGAGGGTTGCCGGCCGGTATTTTTCGATCCAGATCGTGTGGCTCTCGTCCATAACTGCTCCAGTATCGTGTTTATCTTCTATATTCGTTCTGAATATTAGTCTTGATCTCTTGGTTTTTCGTTTGTCCAATCTCTCTGCCAAGGACTCTGGTTTTTTCGTCGGGGAGCAGGGTCTGAACATAGTTCCCCTTTCATGCATCAATGAAAAAATCACCTGCGTCACCTTTGAACTATAGGCACACAGGACGAAAGTGAAAAATCCCTTGCGGGAACTCGGGAAGGAGGGAGGAGGTGGTTGATAATCTTCTCTCACATCTTAGGGGACACCACATGGCGGGAGTAGCCTCGAGAGTCATCCCGTGAGGGCTGTGGAAGATATGAAATCCGTTGATGAAAAAAAGGTGGATACAATGCCCGTATCCCTGATTTTTAAAAAAGAGGATTATTTCTCTTCAAACAGCTCTCCTTCCTGTCCCTTCCGGTAATTGTAGTATGCGAGGGCTCCAAGAAGGATGATTACCACGATCACCGGGATGAGCCATGCCATGGGGAAGGTTGACCAGAACGGCTGTGCTGGTGGCACGGTGGTGGGGGGCGTGGTGGTCGTCACCGTGGTGACCTGGGTGGTTATGGTGGGAGTGGTGTTGGTGATATTGCTCTTTGAAGTGAGATTCGTCTTTATTGCAGTGGCATTTCCATTGTCACTGCCTGATGTCAGGTTTGCCGCGAGGGTTGTCGGGACCGTTGTTGGCGTCGTGGTGGTGACAGAGGAACCGCCACCGCCACCGCCCCCTCCGCCACCGCCGCCACTGCCGCCGCTGCCTGCAGAGGTGAAGTAAGCGGTGATGACATGGTTCGCACTCACGTTGGTGAGAGTATACGTGCTGGCAGAGCCTGATGTCTGGTTGTCAATGGTGACGTAGGAGATTTTGTAGTAGGTGAACGGTGTTATGGTAAAGGTGATCGATTCACCTTCATTGACGGATATCGTGCCGTTCGGAATGATCCTGCCCCCGCTGTAGGCAGTAGCGGTGACATAATAGGTGATAGCCGGTGGCATCTGGTCAAGAGTGACCGTGATATCAACCGTCTGGTCCTTCACCGGGTAGGCAGGAAGGTTCGTGGTGACCGGATAATATCCGTCCTTCGTTACGGTATAGTTGGTATAGAGCGGTGGGGTGAGGTTCACCGGAACAAGCAGGGTGCCGTTTGCGGTGGATCCTTTCAGGTCATCATCAAAGAGAACCTGTGCACCATCGGTATTGCAATTGATCCTGAAGTATCCGGTATCACCGGTCTCTTCGGGATAAACGCTGATATAGTCCGGCCTGCTCTCGCTGTCTGATCCCCCGCTGTTGGCAACGGTCAGGTTCACCGTGTAGTTCCCTTCGGCAGCATAGGTATGGACCGGTGACTGTTCAGCGGACGTGGTTCCGTCACCGAAATTCCATTGCCACGAAGCCGGGGCACCGGAGGAAAGGTCGGTAAATGCGATGGTCAGCGGAGCAGAACCCTCCGTCCTGTTTGCACTGAAATTTGCAACCGGTGCAATTACACTTTGTGCGGTGATATACCCGTCCCTGGTGAGCGTGCCGGTTCCATAACTATTTGTTGCGTTCAGGCTCACACTGAAGGTTCCGGCGTTGGCATAGGTATGTTCGGGGTGTTGCAGGGTGGATGTGCTGCCATCACCAAAGTCCCAGAGCCAGGAGGTAGGGGCATTTCGCGAGGTGTCGGTGTATAACACGGTCAGGGGTGGAGTACCTGCGGTGACGTTCGCGACAAAATCAGCCACGGGGGGTTGATCTGATGCGTTGTCAATGACCCTCAGGTTCAGTTCCGTGATCCCACCGGAGGTGAAGGGATACGTCCATATCCAGGTTTCTCCTGCTCCCACGTCAAGGCATTCCGCACGGGCACCGTCAGCATAGAAATAGATCGCTGCTCCCTCTGGTATCGATCCCTGGACGAGCAGTTTGGTCCCGAAGGAGTCCGGTGATCCATAGGTGCCGTTGCCCGTTGTCGTGATGGTTCCTCCACCACCCGTTGCGAGAGCGCTGATGGTAGTTCCTGCCGCTGCCGGCTCACCATTAATCAGGATCTCCCCGAAAAAAGAGTGAGGGAGCTGAGGGGCCACGGTCGGGACGGTAGTGGGGACCGTCGTCGGAATGGTGGTCGGCTCTGTCGTGGGAACTACGGTTGTAGGCTCCGTTGTCGGCTCACTGGTAGGTTGTTCGGTTGGCGATACTGTAGTTGGTTCAGTGAAAGGGACGGTCGTAGGGATGGAAGTGGGGCAGGGGCTGATGGGGCAAGGGATGGGGGTTGTCGGGCAGGGACCTGGCGGGATGCAGCCAGACCCGGTCACCTGTTTTGAGGTGGTGTCACAACCACATATGTTGCAGACCGTGAGCTGGACCGTATACGTTCCCAGCGCATTGAAGACATGGCTTGGATTCTGCAGGGTCGAAGTATCCCCATCCCCAAAGTCCCAGGACCAGTTCAGGGCATTCGTGGAGTTGTCAGTGAACTGGATGGTGAATGGCGGGACGCCCCCCGTGGCATTCATGGCAAAGTCTGCAACCGGCTGTGGCACCGGGTTTACGGAAACCTCTCTTGCGATGGTGGAGTTCCTGCTCGTGCCATCACTGCAGGGCCGTGTCACCGTCAGGTTGACGGTATAGGTGCCTGCAGCAGGGTAGGTGTAGACCGGGTTTCTGTCAGACGAGATTGCCCCGTCGCCAAACTCCCATGCCCAGCTGGTGGGATCGTTCGTCGAGGTGTCAGTAAAGGTGACGACCAGGTCGCAGATATTGGTCACGAACGTGAAATTCGCTCCCGGAACCGGACATCCGTATATCTGTTTTGAGGCTGTATCCGTTCCGCAGAGCCCCTCAACGGTAAGGTTCACCACGAATGTGCCGGCACTGGTATAGGTGTGGCTTGGATTCTGCAGGGTTGAGGTGCTCCCATCACCGAACTGCCAGGACCAGTTCAGGGCATTGGTGGAGCTGTCAGTGAACTGGATGGTGAAGGGAGGGTCCCCTGCAGTAGTATTCATCGTGAAGTCCGCAACCGGCGGGGGCACAGCGCTCACACTGACCTGCTTTGAGATGGTTGAGTTCTTCTCCGATCCATCCTCACAGGTCTTTGCGACCGTCAGGTTGACGGCATAGGTGCCAGCGGTTGAGTAGGTGTGGACCGGGCTCTGGACAGCCGAAGTGGTTCCATCACCGAACTGCCATGCCCAGCTGGTGGGATTGTTGGTCGAGGTATCGGTGAAGGTGACATTGAGGTCACAGGTGTTAGTGGAGAATGTGAAGTTGGCCACTGGCGGCGGACAGAGCCACACGGTCACGGATTTTGACTCGGTATCATTGTTGCAGACACCCTGGACGGTCAGGTTCACCTGGTAGGTGCCAGGGGCCGTGTAGGTATGGTTTGTATTCTGGAGGGTTGAGGTGGCACCATCGCCGAACTGCCATGCCCAGCCTGTCGCGTTCTTTGACGCATCAGTGAAGGTGACATTGAGGGGTGCTTCACCGGATGAGGGATCCAGACTGAAGTCAGCGGTCGTCGCCGGTACAGGATTCAGTACAACCTGCTTTGAAACCGTAGAGTTCCGTGGGCTCCCATCGAAACAGACATTCTGTACTGTCAGGTTGACAGTGTAGGTGCCTGCATTCAGGTACGTATGATCCGGATTCTGTGCACTGGAAGTGGCACCGTCGCCGAACTGCCATGCCCAGCTGGTGGCATCGGTCGAGGTATCGGTGAAGGTGACATTGAAGTCACAGACATTGGTGGAGAACGTGAAACCGGCTTTCGGATAAGGACAGCAGTCCCCGTCTTTCAGTGCGGTGATAAATCCTCCCTCTTCCTTTGGCAGGAATGCTGTCGGGTATGGATTGCTTGCCGGGAAATCGGTGGACCTCGTGAGTCCTACGACGTATACTCCACAGTTATTATCGACCGCAATCGCATATCCCTCGTCCTTGCCGTTCCCGCCAAGATAACTGAGGAGTTCCGGTATCTTCTGTCCCGGGACGAATTTGGCAACAAAAGCATCAGATTGTCCCCCGAACTTCGGTTGGAATGCATTTATTGTCTTGAGGTTGGTATCCTTGGTGAATCCCGCTATATAGACATTGCCGAAAGAATCGATGGCGATTCCTCTGCCCTCATCAGCGACGGGACCGGTCAGGTAGGTGGACAGAGAGAGTGCATTGCCCGCAGGAACGAGACGGGTATAGAACGAACTCCGCATGCGGGAGCTGGGTGACTGATAGAATGCATCCTTTACCGGGAAATTTGTGGACTCTGTCAACCCTGTCACATGGGCAGAGGAATCTTTGTCAACGGCAATGGCACGGCCGGCGTCTTTTGCGGTTCCTCCCAGGTAGGTGGAATAGACAATGGCGTCTTGTGCTGTATCCACCTTCGTGATGAATGCATCACTCCAGCCGCCCAGTTTTGACTGGAATGCACCCTTCAACGGGAAATTATTCGAAAACGTTTCACCGGTAATGTACGCAGCTCCCGTTCCGTCAACATCGATCCCATAGCCGATATCATTCAGGGTACCTCCATAATAACCGGAGTATGAAAATTGGGTTCCGGGGCTGTTTACCTTCACAATAAACGCGTCAGCGTTTCCTGCCAGTGCAGTATTCTGGGATCCGTGATTGACCGGGAATGACTTCGAATCCGTACTACCTGTTATAAAGGCATTATTTTGCGAATCAAGAGTGATACCGTATCCGTAATCGTTCCCGGTTCCCCCGACATACGTGGAGTAGACAAACGAGCTCCCGTCAGGGTTCAGCTTCACGACAAAGGCGTCATTCTTGCCGGCGTTCGATGACTGGATGGCATTGACAACCGGGAAATCCACTGAATCGGTCGACCCGGTAATATATGCATTGCCATTCGTGTCAACCGCTATGGCGTTTCCGGCATCGTACCCTTTACCCCCGATGTAATTGAGGTATTCTGGTGAGGTTCCCAGAGGATTGATTTTGACAACAATTGCATCGGTGCCTCCACTGATGGATCCGTAGGGATCAAGCACTTCAGGGAAGGTAACTCCGGCAACATACGCATTCCCCTGGATATCCGCTGCAACCCCGTTTGCACTCGCAAATCCAACCCCTCTCAGGTAAAGACTATACTTGATCTCGGGATCGATGATCAGGTCTTTTCCCTCGTCATAATCACCGATTCCGAATCCCACGGTATCATCGGACAGGATAAGGTAGGAGGCAGGAATTACCACGATATGTCCATCAATCTCCTGGTAGCAGTAGGGTACACTCTGGGTGAGTATTCCTACATCGGTCTGTATGTGGAGATCACCATTCGGTGCCACCGTCAGTCCTGAATGGCCGGTATACACCGTTTTAATTGAGGCAGGGTCCGATCCCGGCTTTACCAGGAAACTGCTCTTTATGGCACCGGTTTTCCCTTCATAGGTGAGATCGATACCCGGATACAGGTCCGGATAGGCAACTGACTCGTATGTCCGGACACCAGTAATCCATTGTGAGGGATCGCCTCTCATGAAATTTACCCTGCAGGGAAGGGGGTCAATTCCATAAACACCGGTATTTTTCAAAGCACCCTCGTAGGTAAATCCGATCGTTGAGGAGGCAAACTCATCGTTAATCGTCCGGATTACCCGTATGGTCGCTCCATCACCGGTAAAGTAGACAAGCCCCCCATTCGAGATGACCTCAAAGAGGACATCTCCGCTTATCTGACCTTTATTCTCGATGAAAAACAGCGGTTGTGAGGCGATCAGGTCCTCATGGTCAACATCAGACAACGTTGGTGCATCGTTGGATGCAGAAGCATCCCCTGCGGCAAAGGCAGGGATGACTCCTACTAGGAGCACCAAAAGTACGAATAACAGCGGGATCTCTTTTTGTCTCATAAAAACCCTTAATTTCAGATGAAGAATTCATATGATATAAAACTTTCCTATAAAAAGCGCTATTTTGACTGCTTTTTTCCCCAGCAGCGATTTAACCTGACATTCTTTTCTGCACTATAGTATTTCCTTAATCATAATGGATATGTTGTCCCAGGGCTCAGTACAACATCACAGCAGCATTGATTTACGGAGATATCACGGCGAACGGGATCTCACTATTCTGAGAAGGATACAGGAAAAAAATGGAAGGGGCCGGGCGGATCTTTGCAGGAGAATATTCAGGGGCACGATATGCCCGCGCCGATTTGGCGGGGGAATCTCCTGCTCTTATCACCCCCGGCGGCATGGTATGCCGCCTGCTCTTTGTGGCAGGAACCCTGACTGAGAAAGCGATACCCGGCGGTGAGACGGTCTATGCACGGGTGGCTGATCCGACCGGTGTTTTTGAGATCCGGAAAATCCGGCCTGATGCAGGCCTGAAAGCAGCGCTCTCATCAATTGAGATACCCTCCTTTGTGACCGTGCTTGGGTATGCCCGGATCACAACCAATGATGATGAGCCGGTTCCTTACCTTGATCTGGTAGATCTGAGGGAGGTTGATCGAACCACCAGGGATACCTGGATTATCAGGACCTCCGAACTCACCACCGACCGGCTCTCCCGAATGAAGGAAGCACTCGAATCAGGGAAAGGAAGCCCCGAAGTCCTTTGTGCGATGTCACAATTCAATACGAGTACCGCATCAGTCGGGATGCTCGCGGACATGGTATCCAGGGGACTGGAACAGGTTGCTAAACGATCGCTGCCTGAGGAAAGAGATGCTGAAATAAGGGGAAAGATCCTCTCGATTATCAGGGATTCTGCAGGGAAGAGAGGAGTGCCGTTTGACGAGCTGGTCACCCTTGCTGGAAAAGCCGGGATCCCGGAGCCGATGGTGAGAGATGTTGTCCGTGTCCTGCTCGAAGAAGACGAATGTTACCAGCCTGCCCGGGACGTTTTCAAGCCTCTATGATACTCGAATTTCTGAGCCAGGGACCCGCACTCCTTGTCAAAGGGAGGAGGAATGTTCTTGCCGTTGCCGACCTCCACCTTGGCATCGAATCGGATCTCGACAGGCATGGTATCCATTTCAGGAGCAGAACACGGGAGCGGTGCGAACGCCTTGAGACCTGCATAAGGGAGACCCTCCCCGATCTCCTCCTCCTGCTCGGTGACCTGAAACATGCCATCCCTTTCCCCTCAAGGCAGGAACAGCGCGAGATCCCTGAATTTATCGCCCATCTCCGTTCCCTTGTTCCTCTCGGGATTGTCCCCGGGAATCATGATGTCGCCATTGAGCAGTTCTTTGAGCCCGGGGAGCTGCTGGCAAAGGAGGGGGTGATCATCGATGGCACGGGATATGTACATGGCCATATGTATCCTGATGTATCCCTTGCAGGAATGCTGATCATTGCCGGCCATCACCACCCGATGGTCTCTCTCAGGGATGAAGTGGGATGCTCTCTCCGCTCTCCCGCCTACCTCTTTTCACTCCTCAATGATGGTTGCATTGGATTTCCTGTCCGGGAAGGGGGAACAGAGAGCCGGGTCCTTTTCATGCCCTCGTTCAATGAACTGACAGGGTACGATGTTACGAGGACAATGAAAGAACCGTTCAGCCCGCTCTCCCGGTGTATCAGCCGGGAATCATCCGAGGTTCTCCTCCCCGATGGCACCTTTCTCGGACCTCTTGGGGCACTGGAGGGATATGAGCCCGATCAGGAACCTTGACGAGCGAATTGTGGCCTGCATCCGGGAGCGGGGCTTTGAGGAACTCTCCGAGATCCAGAATCGTGCAATACCTCTTGTAGCGTCCGGCAGGAACCTCATCCTGATTGCACCTACCGGGACGGGAAAGACCGAGAGCGCCATGATCCCGGTCTTTGACCGGATGCTTACGGAGAGAACCGGAGGGTTTACAACCCTCTACATCACGCCGCTCCGTTCCCTGAACCGCGATATGCTCCAGCGGCTCTCCTGGTGGTGCGGCGAACTCGGGATATCCGTTGGGGTCAGGCATGGGGACACAAAGAATGCCGAACGGAGAAAACAGGCATTATCCCCCCCGGAACTCCTCATCACCACCCCGGAAACGCTGCAGGCACTGTTCATGGGAAAGGTGCTCCGGAAGCACCTGAAGAATGTCAGGCACGTGGTGATTGACGAGATCCATGAGCTGGCAGGGAGCAAAAGGGGATCACAGCTCTCCGTTGCGCTGGAACGGCTTGTCGCCCACGCGGGCGAATTCCAGAGGATCGGGCTCTCGGCTACCGTCGGGAATCCCGATGAGATGGGACGGTTCCTCTGCGGGAAGAGGGATTTTTCGGTGGTGGAAGTCCCTGTCACCAAGCGTCTCCAGATCACGGTTGAGTGTGCGGGTGACAGCTTTGAGCGCCAGGCGGAGTGGGTCTCTGATACCATCGACCGGTTCGGTTCGACCCTGATCTTTGTCAATACAAGAGTGACTGCCGAAGCTCTTGGCCATCAGCTCTTCTCCCGGGGGGATGTTGAGGTACACCATGGATCGCTCTCACGGGAGATCAGGATCGATGCCGAGGAACGCTTCAGGTCGGGCGCAATAAAAGGGCTGATCTGCACGTCATCCATGGAACTCGGGATCGATATCGGGCATATCGAGCATGTTATCCAGTTTGGCTCACCAAGGGAGGTCTCCCGCCTGGTCCAGAGAATCGGCCGGGCCGGGCATCAGCTGCATGCCGTATCCAGGGGGACCATCCTCGCACTGGGATTCGATGATCTGCTCGAGTCCCTGGTCATTGCAAGGCGGGCAAAGGCCGGCGAGGTTGAAGACGTCATCCCTCCCAGAAACCCGGCCGATGTCCTTGCAAACCAGGTTGCAGCCCTGGCTGTTGAATACGGGCATATCCCGAAAGAAGCGGTCACGGCCATCCTTGAAAGGACATATCCCTTCAGCAGCTGCCGGGAACTCCTCGATGAGGTATGTGCCCAGATGGCAGAACACCGGCTGATACGGCTTGAGGGAGATACCATCTGCACGACCATGAGAGCACGTCGCTACCTTGCCGGAAACCTGTCGATGATCCATGATGAGAAGAAGGTCCATGTCTTCGATATGGTCTCAAGGAGGACCGTCGCTACGCTTGACGAATCGTTTGTGGTGGGATCGATCTACACTGGTGCGGTCTTCATCACGAAAGGGCAGCTCTGGAGGGTCCTTGACATGGATGAAGGCCGGATCACGGTCGAGCCTGCACGACGGGTCAAGGGAGAGCTGCCCTCTTGGGAAGGTGAGCAGATCCCTGTTCCGTTCGGGATTGCACGCGAGGTGGGGGCGCTCCGGCGAAGCCGGCATTTTGCCGCATATCATACTGATCAGGAGGTGTCCCGTTTTGCTGCCGGGTTCCTTTCTGAAATGGATAAGAACCGGAGCCGTGTTGCAACCGACCGGATGATCGTTCTCGAGGATTCCGAAGAAGCGGTGATCTGCAATATCTGCGCAGGCCATAAGGCAAATGAAGCGCTGGGGCGGGTGATCTCGGTCCTCCTCTCAGCCCGGTTCGGTACTACGGTTGGGATCGAGATCGATGCATACCGGATTCTGCTCTCCCTGCCCCCTTCAGTCAGGGCATCCGACGTCAGGGAGGTCCTCGCCGGACTCGAGCCGGAACACGTCGGAGGGATCCTCCAGCTCGCCATGAAGAGGACCACTCTTTTCAAGTGGAAACTTGTCCAGATCGCAAAAAAATTCGGAGCTATCGATCCCGATGCGGATTATGAACGGCTCAGCACCTACAAGCTCACCGAACTGTTCGAGAATACCGTTGTCCAGAAAGAGGCATACCGTGAACTCTTCTCTGCATACATGGACGTGGATTGCGCAGCTCACCTCCTGTCGCTCGTAAGGCAGGGGGATTGTGCCATCGAACTCTCACGGCTGAGCATCCTGGGTGCCCAGGGACTTTTCTCTTCGAGGGATCAGATCGCCCCCCCGACTCCTGACCAGGCCGTGATCAGTACGCTCCGCCGCCGAATCGATCAGCAGGAGATCGTGCTCGCCTGCATGAACTGCCGGAAATGGAAGAGCCACACGGTTGCAGGAAGGGTGCAGGAACAGCCGGTCTGTCCAAGATGCGGGGCCCGGCTGATCGCCGTCCTGAAACCATACGAGGAACCGCTGCTCGCCCTTGCGTCAAAGAAGGAGAAGACGAGCGAGGAGAAAGCGGTCGAAGCAAGGCTGGTACGAAATGCCAACATCGTCCTTTCCGGGAGAAAAAAGGCGGTACTGGCCCTGGCCGGAAAGGGGATAGGTCCCGAACACGCCTCCCGGATCCTCGCCACCCTCACGGAAGGGGATGCCTTCTACAAGGAGATCCTGAAGGCGGAACGGAACTATATAAGGACCCGGAGATACTGGTAGATCAGAGGATACTTCCGAGTTTCTGTTCGAGGATATCAAGGCCCCGTTTGACATCCTCGAGATTCTTGCCGCCTGTCAGGATGATCTTTCCTGATGAGAAGAGCAGGGCAACGATCTTCGGATCGTGTATCCGGTACACAAGCCCCGGGAACTGTTCCGGCTCATACTCGATGCTCTCGAGGTTAAGGGTGATGACCACCCTGTTCAGGTTGATGTACTTCCCGATGTCGTACGAACAAACGATATTCGTGACAGCAACGCGGGGGCTGTCATAGGTCTTGACACCTGCCTCCTTGAGTGATTGGATGATAATGGCCAGACCTTTTTCAAGAGATTTCTTGTCCCTGATCCCGGTCAGCACCACTTTGCCCGATGAGAAGATGAGCGATGCGCTTTTCGGATCCTCCATGCGGAAGACAGCGCCGGGGAATCTCTTGGTGTTGAGCTCGCAGTTCGCCACCTTTTGTGCAACTTCTGCGAGATCGATGGAATCGGCAATGGCACCTGATGCGACGATATTCTCTATTTTCAGGGAATCGTATCTCTTATCGTCCATTGATCAGTACATGCAGTGTATACCACTATAATACTACTGGATTACCCCGAAAGAGGATGTTTGGTCATTTCGTGAGCGAATAAGACATTTCGTGAGCGAATAAGAAAAGGCAGATTCATCTCCTTTCATCTCCAACATTTTTGACGTTTTATGGCTGAAAGAAGCACTGGTGCAGCGGCGTATGAGGAACTCTGCAGGACGTTCCGGATCGATGTCCCGAAATCTTATAATTTCGGATTCGATGTGATCGATGCATGGGCTGACAAGGATCGGAACAAGCTTGCCATGATCTGGGTGAACCAGGAAGGAACCGAAAAGAAGTATTCCTTCAGGGATTTGAAAAACCTCTCCAACCAGGCGGCCAATATCCTGATCAAGTATGGCGTCCAGAAAGGCGATCGCGTGCTGATCATGCTCCCCCGGATCCCTGAGTGGTGGATCTTTGTGATCGCCCTCATCAAACTCGGTGCGGTGCTCTGTCCCTGTCCCACCATGCTGACGCCAAAGGACATCAAGTACCGGTTGAATGCTGGAACGTTCCGGATGATCATCACCAACCTCGAGAACTCGGCCAAGGTTGAGGAGGTGGTGACCGAATGTTCGACGCTGACATGCCGGTTCCTTGTCGACGGTGAACGGCCAGGGTGGGTCAGCTTCCCCAGGGAGCTGGTCTATCCTGCCCCGGTGTCATTCCGTTCGGTCAGTATGCCGACTGGAAAAAAGACGCTTGCGACTGACCCGATGCTGATCTACTTCACCTCGGGTACCACGGGAGAACCGAAGATGGTCCTCCACAACCACAGCTACCCGCTCGGGCACCTCGTCACGGCGACATTATGGCAGGATGTCGGTGAGAACGATGTGCATTTCACCTCATCGGATACCGGATGGGCCAAATGCGCCTGGGGCAAGATCTTCGGCCAGTGGATCGCCGGGGCCTGTATCTTTGTCTATGATGTGAGGGGCAAGTTCAAGGCGACCGAACTCCTTCCGCTGCTTGAGAAGTATGAGATCACCACGTTCTGTGTCCCCCCTACCATATACCGGATGCTGATCCTCGCAGACCTCGAGAAGTTTGACCTGCGCGAACTCCGCCGCTGTACCAGTGCCGGCGAGCCGCTCAATCCTGAAGTGGTCAGGGTATGGATGGAGGGGACCGGCCGGACCATCTCCGAGGGGTATGGCCAGACCGAGACGGTCTGCTGTATCGGCACATTCCGGGGTATGGAGACACGACCCGGGTCAATGGGGAGACCGGCGCCGGGATGGCACATCGAGCTCCATGATGACGAAGGGCGGCCGGTCGAGCAGGGAGAGGAAGGACGGATCGCTATCAGTATCGATCCCCGCCCGGTCGGCCTCTTCGTGGAGTATGTAAACAGCCCTGAAGCGAATGCTGCCTCGTTTGTAAACGGATTCTATTATACGGGGGATAAGGCTACCATTGATGCCGACGGCTACTTCTGGTTCGTCGGGAGGAATGATGATATCATCAAGAGCTCGGGATACCGGATCGGTCCTTTTGAGGTGGAGAGTGCCCTTCTCGAGCATCCGGCAGTCCAGGAATCGGCAGTGGTCGGGTCTCCCGACCTTATCCGGGGAGTCATCGTCAAAGCGTTCATCGTTCTCAAACCAGGGTATCAGCCATCGGAAACCCTGATCCGTGATATCCAGTCGCATGTGCGGAACTCCACCGCTCCTTACAAGTATCCCCGGGCGGTCGAGTTTGTCCCTGATCTCCCCAAGACCCTGTCCGGGAAGATACGCCGAAACGAGCTCCGGCAACGCGAACTGGAGAAGTACCGGAGCAGGGAATAATCCCTCTTCCCCGTTCCGGCCTGTCATGCTGCCTTCCTGGATTGCTTATTCTGGCCGCTTCTCCCTGCCGGTTCCACCTTTCAAGCCAAGGTATTCCTGTGACAGAGGGAACGGTTCAGGAACGGTTCCTCCTCCGGCAGACAATCCCTGGGTTTCTCCCGGTGCAGAAAAAGACAGGTTAAAGATTTCCCAGATGATATTATTCTGTTCATATGCCCTGTGAAGGACACGCTATGGGTGATTACGAGGAGACCTACCGGACATTCTCACTGGAGGTACCTGACTATTACAATTTTGGGTTCGATGTGATCGATCGGCTTGCCATCGAGGATCGGAACCGGCTTGCCATGATCTGGGTGAACCAGGAGGGGAACGAAAAGACGTTCACCTTCCGGCAGATGATGAACCTCTCGAACTCGGCGGCAAACATGCTCCTGAAGTACGGGGTGAAGAAGGGGGACCGTGTCATCATCATGCTCCCCCGTGTTCCGGAATGGTGGATCTTTGCCATCGCCTGTATCAAGCTGGGAGCGGTTTTCTGCCCCTGCCCCACGATGCTCACTCCAAAGGACCTGAAGTACCGGATCGATGCGGCCAAGATCTCCATGGTGATCACCGACAAGGAGAATTCCGGCAAGGTGGAGGAGATAAGCAATGACTGCCCCACGCTTGCCACCCGCCTTCTGACCGATGCAAAACTCCCCGGGTGGATCAGCTATATCGAGGAGATCGATTATCCGGCTCCGGTCTCCCGCCACCTGGTGAAGATAGCCGGGATGGAGCGGACGAAGAGCACTGACCCGCTCGTCATTTATTTCACCTCGGGAACAACCGGCGAGCCGAAACTGGTCCTTCACAACCATGCCCTCCCCCTCGGCCATGTCACGACGGGAGGATTCTGGCTTGACCTGAAACCACACGATCTCCACTTCACCTATGCCGATACCGGCTGGGCCAAGTCGTCCTGGGGGAAGTTCTTCGGGCCCTGGCTACAGGGTGCCTGCATCCTCGTGTACGATGTCCGGGGGAGGTTCAAGCCGACCGAGCTCCTTCCGGTCCTTGAGAAGTACGAGATCACCGTCTTTTGTGCTCCTCCCACGGTATACCGGATGCTGATCCTCGCTGATCTTGAGAAGTTCGATCTCACCTCCCTCCGGCACTGCGTGAGTGCGGGCGAACCCCTCAATCCTGAGGTGATCCGGGTCTGGAAGGAAGGGACCGGCCTGACGATCTACGAGGGATACGGCCAGACCGAGCTCGTGCTGGTGATCGGGACCTTTCCCTGCATGGAAGCACGGCCCGGATCGATGGGCAAGCCGTCTCCCGGCTGGCAGATCGAACTGCACGATGATGACGGCCGGCCGGTTGCGCCAGGGGATACCGGGAGGATTGCGATCCGGGTCAGCCCGCGGCCGGTCGGGCTCTTTGACGGGTATCTGTACGATCCCGAGGCAACGAGCGAGGTCTTCAGGGGCGACTTCTACTATACCGGGGACAAGGCATACATCGATGAGGACGGTTATTACTGGTTCGTCGGGAGAGACGACGACGTGATCAAGAGTTCCGGGTACCGGATCGGTCCGTTTGAGGTCGAGAGTGCCCTCCTCGAACATCCTGCCGTCAAGGAGGCTGCGGTGGTCGGGTCTCCTGATGTCATCCGTGGCATGATCGTGAAAGCATTCGTTGTCTTAAAAGAGGGATCTGCTCCGAGTGAGCAGATGGCAAAGGATATCCAGCGGTTTGTGAAAAAGATCACGGCTCCCTACAAGTATCCCCGTTCGATCGAGTTCGTCGATGACCTGCCCAAGACCATCTCGGGCAAGATCCGGAGGAACGTGCTCCGCGAGCGGGAACTTGCAACCCATGCAAAATATTGAATGAGTGGGAAGGCGATGGGCTCCCCTCCTCTCCCCCTCGTGTCACTCCTTTTTTCCAGGGAGAGATCACCACCGGATTTAGTCACCTTTATTTCCCCGTAAGCCAAACCAGTTAAAGGCGCGAGGGTAGCCAAGCCAGGTCAACGGCGCTGGATTCAGGGTCCAGTCTCGCAGGAGTTCTTGGGTTCAAATCCCATCCCTCGCATTATAACAGTAAGTTCTAATCCCTCGGTTTCTCTTTTTATACTCCCCTTTCAAACAACTCATTATGCCTCCCAGCACTCTTTCACAAGATCATTTTTCGAGCATCAAGAAAGGATATCAAAATACCATCATTGACCGGTACCTGAGCTCGGAAAGAATAACCCCTGATGACGCCGGACTCATAACAGAATTTCTTGCAGAACGCCGGGCAGCAGGGGGAATAAGCATCGGACGCGTTGACAAGCTCACCTTTACCCTGGTCGCATGGCGTCGTTTCCTGCCTCCGTTTTCCACCCTCACAATAGGGACTGTCTATACGGGAATCGAGGCCATCAAGCACGCTGAAAGCCATCAGGGTCGGCCCTATAAGCAGAACACCCTCTTTGATCATGTCTCTATTCTCAAGCAGTTCCTTCTCTGGATGATCGAGAATCAATACAGCAACCTTCCCGAAAAGAAGGTGAAGGCAATCAAGACACCAAGAAAAGACACCCTCACCAAGACGGCATCCCAGCTCCTGATGCCTGAAGAGATTCAGGCTTTGATTAACGCTTCACGGAGCTCCCGGGACCGTGCCATGATCATGACCCTGTACGAAGGTGGCTTTCGGCCAGGAGAGATATGCCAGCTAACCTGGGGAGATATGAAATCAGATCCAAAAGGGATTGCTGTCAATGTTAACTTCAAGACCGGGATTACCCGGTATATCCGCCTAGTGATGGCCAAAAAATATCTCTCTGAATGGAGAGGGGATTATCCTCTTCCTATCACCCAAGGATCCCTTGTATTCCTGAATGAGCAACGACGACAACTCACCTGGTTTGCAATGGCAATGCAGATCCGGAGGATTGCCAGGAGGGCAGGGATCACCAAACACCTCACCCCTCACCTCTTCCGTCACTCCCGGATCACGCACTTGCTCCGCGAAGGTGCTTCCGAAAGCGTGGTCAAACTCATGATGTGGGGGTCGCTCAATACCGACATGCTCATGACTTACGCTCACCTGACCGGAGGAGATGTCGATGCCGAGATAACCCGGCTTTATGGCCTTGATACAGGAAAGAACGAGAAACCTGCGCGGCTCGAACCACGGATATGCCCGTCGTGTAATCTGATTAATCCGCCCGGTGAAGATTATTGTCGTGGATGCATGGAAGCACTTTCTCCTAAAGCGGTCGCAGATGAAGAATCCATTCGACGGTTCGTGATAAAGAACTCCAAGTCATTTCGGCAATTTCTGGACGAAATTGAGGGAAAAGAATAGTCCTCTTCAGCTCAAAAATTATAATATCAGTTCGTTCATTTTTTAGATTGTATGTGACCAGGCAGTCTCTTATTGGCACTCCCTCTCGTTATGGTTGCAGGGGTCGCATACAGGTGATACATTGGAAATAGATGTGTTACATACACGACGAGAGGCTATTGAAGCATATGAACGCCACACAGGCTTTCATGGTATCGGGCAGTTTTTTGCTGAACGTGGATTGATCGTCATCACTGACGAGGAACAGGCATGTCCAGAATAGATGGCCCTCCCTCCGCATGTTGCCTCCCAAGCAAGACTACAAAGGGAAGAGCCATTATTCTCCTGTTTGCGAATAGCAAAAAAACTTGTTATTACCCACATGCGGTGGTGTTCTGATGGGATTTGGTTCAGGATCTCCATCGGCTTCAAAGAAGGCAAAGAAATGTCCTTTCTTCAGGAGCCGGAAGGAGGGGAAGTGGACCAAGATGGTCTGCACCCTCCCAGAGGGCATGATCTGTCCCAACCCGCGATGTCAGGCAAACCCGGAGTATCAGGAGCCGGATCCCCATGTTGGGGACTGACAGAAGAAACCCCTCTCACAGGACCACTATTCAACAAGGCCGGGCAGCAGAGTTCCTGGCCTTAGCCATCCTGCGCAAGAAGGGGTTTACCGTCATCCGGTCGGCCGGACCTGACTCCCTGATTCACCTTATCGCATGGGAAGAGCAGAACCGTCCAATCTTTGTCCGGGTGAAGCGTGCCCGGCGACCGGTTTCAAGGGCTGCAGAAGTGGCCTCCCGTTGGCCGGGGGATATCGAACAACTCCAGAAGCTCCCGCTTGCGGTCGGCGGATCGGTCCAGTTCTGGGTCTACTCCGGGCAGCAAGGCTGGCTTTTCTACGAGGTTCTGCCGGGTGGTATCGTGGAGGTAAAGGAATGACCCTTACCAGTGTCATCATCACCGGCATCAGCGATTCTGGGGATCCGGCCTGCCCTATCTGCGGGTCCCGTGCTTGGGATCGGGAGGATATATTTGCCCGGTGTCAGCGATGCGGGAGCGAAGTGACCATTGCAGAGGATATCGGGATCCGACCGGTACCCGGGCGATGCTGCCCGGAGTTTGATTGTCTCTACGCAACATGGGATACGAAGCATTGCCGGGCCTGTGGAGCCGACTGTAAAGATTGTCCTGCGAAGAGGGATGAGTGCCATGACCGATGAAGTACTTCACGGTGTCCGGGTCCTCTTCACTCCGGGCCAGGTTATCGAGGTCCGGGCTATTACCGATGACGGGATGGCCAGCGGATACTTCGATGACCCTGAGCAGCTGGCAGCCAAGGTAGATACCCTGGACGGGCTGCCCGGGATGCAGGGGATCTATGTCACCGCCCTGTATTCGTACGCAAAGACCGGCGCGATTCCCGTGGCGTTTAACCGGGATTTGATCCAGAATGCCTTTGT
>JAKLGZ010000089.1 GCA_022710385.1 Methanoregula sp. | reverse complement strand
ATGCCACGCTCCAGCGGGGGACCAAGATCGTCCAGAAGGTAGCCCGCACCTATAAGGCCAAGCGGGAGCGCCTCCCCCTCAAGGAGATCATCACCCTGTACGACTCGCACGGTATCCCTCCTGAAATTACCAGAGACGTGGCGGTTGCTGAGGGTGCAGTAGTCGAACTGCCTGACAACTTCTACTCGCTTATCGCCGACCTCCACTCGGAGTCAGGGGAGAACCAGGGCGATGATCCCTTTGCACGGTTCAGAGACCGTATCGGGAGCCTCCCGACGACCCGGAAGCTCTTCTACGAGCAGCCCTGCAGCATGGAGTTCGATGCCATGGTCATCGACTTCTTTGAGGGATATGTCGTCATGGATCAGACCCTCTTCTACCCTGAGGGGGGTGGCCAACCCGCCGATGCCGGCATGCTGATCGGGGCAGAGAGCATGGTCCGTGTGGACGATGTCCAGAAGATCGGTGACGTGATCATCCACCATATATCCGGAGGAGTTCTCCGGAGGGGTGACCGGGTCAAGGGCATCATCGATGAAGAGCGGCGCTGGTCTCTGATGCGCCATCACACCGCTACCCACCTCCTGCTTCATGCCGCAAAGGAGGTGCTCGGGGCCCACATCCACCAGTCCGGCGCCCAGAAAGGCGTCGAGAGTGCCCGGCTGGATATCAGGCACTACAAGCATATCACCCTTGAAGAGCTCCGGAAGATCGAGGTGGCAGCCAACCGGATGGTCATGGCCGATCAGAAGGTGGACATCATGCATGAGGAACGGACGAAGGCTGAGCAGCGATATGGCTTTGCCCTCTACCAGGGAGGGGTGCCTCCTGGCAAAGATATCCGCATCGTCCAGGTCGCCGGTGATGTCGAAGCTTGTGCCGGGACCCATTGCCGGGGAACCGGGGACATAGGGATGATCAAGATCATCCGGGTGGAGCATATCCAGGACGGGATCGAGCGCCTGGAATTTGCTGCAGGGATGGCGGCCGTTGAGTACGTACAGCGCCTTGAGCAAATCGTAGCCGACGCTGCTTCAATTCTCTCCGTGCAACAGGAAATTCTGCCTTCATCGGTGTCGCGGTTCTTCTCCGAGTGGAAGGAACAGAGAAAAGAGATCGAACGCCTCTCCCAGCAGCTGGTCGAGATGGAAGTACGGAACCTCGCCCCGGAGGCGATCAAGGGGGTTCCACTCGTCATCCGGCAGATTGACCTCCCTCCCAGGGACCTCACCTCCATCGCCTCTCATGTGGCTGACAAGGGTGGGGTAGCCCTCCTTGCCAGTGCAAAAGACCGTGCGCATGTCGTGCTGATGTCCGGCAGCCAGATGGTCGATGCCGGCGAAATTATCGGGCAGGTCTGCGTGCTGCTCGGCGGGAAAGGTGGCGGTTCGAAGACCATGGCCCAGGGTGGTGGGCCCATCACCGACCAGTTAGGGCTCGCCCTGAAAGTGGGACGTGAGCGGATCCTGGCAGCACTCAATGACTGAAGAGATCATCGTTATCGAGCCCGGGGATGAACGGGCACAGAAGATAGGAAAGGCAATTGGGAGCCCCATGGCAAACGAGATCCTGCAGATCCTTGCCGGGGGTCCAAAGACAGCATCCGACCTGACGGATCTCCTGAACATCCCGATGGGGACCCTGAAATACCATATCGACAACCTGCTCGAGGCCGGCCTGATCGAGATTGCCGAGACCCGTTACAGCGTGAAGGGTCGGGAGGTCAAGGTCTATGCCCTCCGCGACCAGCTGCTGATCGTTGCCCCGAAGGTGACGAGCGTCCGTTCGATCCTCCTCAAGTACGCATCACTCTTTGCGATCGTTGTCCTCGCTTCGATGGCGATGTTTGCAATCCTTCCGCTGCTTGACATGGGGACCACCCAAATGACGGAGCCGGCTTCGTTCCAGGTCGATCGGTCTGCTGGCGGGGGTGAGGGTGCCTCAATCCTTGCCGAAAAAGCCACTGCACCCGCTGCTGCACCGGTACTACCCTCCTCTGTTCCAATGGTCTTGGCATTCTTCCTTGGAGGGTGCCTGGTGCTGCTGGTCCTCATCCTGTATGAAGCATACCGGTGGCAGAAAGGCTATTCCCCGTGATACTCCTGGTGAGAGTGGTCCTTTCCGACACCATTTTTTTCATATTATTTAAGAGGTTCCATTGCGTAGCAGACTCTCCCGGGGGTTGGGTTTTGCTCCCCCCTGCCGCTGTTGAGTCCCCTGCGATGCGATTGCGCATAAGCAAGATATCTTCCTCTTTGATATTGAGCGGGGTATCACTTTTTTTTACAGATATATGAGAGCCGGGCACGGTCAATTTTCTGTCATAGGGTATGAGAAAGACAGGTGGTAAAAATTGTGCGTACCCTTCTTTACGTTATATGCTCAATTCCACGAGATTTCGGGTGATCTGCTCCTCATCACCCTTTTTTCCCCCTTCAGTTGTGACTGCAGGGAAAAAATGGCCATGGCTATCTGTCCCACTGGTGAAGATTAAGCTGGATTACGGGAGAAAAAGGAGATACTGCTCCGGTTCCGGTGAAAATTAGCTCCTCTTCCAGGAGACCAGGGCGGCAGCTACACCGAGGCCGGCGATCATTCCAGCAAGCGGAACGGGCATTCCCGCTGTCTGCGGGAGGGATGTGGATGGTATTTCCGTGGTCGATGGGTTTGTTCCCGCCGGGCCGGTTGACTCACTTACCGAGAATCGCAGTTGGGTGATGAAGCCCTTTGCATCATAGACATTCACGTAATAGTTTCCCGGTTCGGTCACGTTGACCTTCTTTGAGAAGTGTCCGTCCTTGGATCCAAGGGTAGTGGTCGTCCTGATGCTCTGATCAGGCAGGGAGAAACCCTTGGGGCCATCGACCTTCATCGTGATGGTGGCAACCCCCAGATCAGGGATATATCCCTCGATCAGCAAGGCCTGGTCCAGGGTCTGCTCCTTTGGAGCGGTGAGGACGATCTCCGCAGACCTGTCTATGAGATTCACAAGAAGCAGGGTGACCGATGACGACCCCAGGCTTGACCCCGGATCCTCGAGGAACTGGACCTCCAGCTTGTACTGCCCGGCAGGGAGGGCAGTTGTTGGAAATGAAGCATCGAACTCCTTGGTCTCATCGACGACGATCATTCTCCGGTCAACTGTCTCGGGTGTCGTGAACTGAGTCCGGTAGAGGATGATGTCAAACTGGGTCCCGGCCGGGAACGTGGTAGTTCCGGTCACTTCAAGGGGAGCCCCTGCCTGGATTTCCGGAGGTGCCTCGATCGTAACGACATAGGCCTGAACAGCCCCGATAAGAAGCGCGAGAGAGAGAAGAAGAACTATAAAGCGCTTTTTCATATCCAGCTCTTGGAGCGTGGGTAATAATTAGTTTCTGTTCTCTGGAACAGAATCAGGGCCGGTCTTCCCCGTGCATCATCTCATATGAGACTGATGAAGTTTTCAAGGATCCGGAGCCCCGTCGCCCCGCTCTTTTCCGGGTGGAACTGGACACCAAAGACATTTCCGCTCGTGATTGATGAAGCAAAGGAGCGGGTGTAGGTGGTGGACGTGAGAGTATTTTCAGCGCGGGTATCGGCATAATACGAATGGACAAAGTAGACGTAGGAACCTTCCCTGATCCCTTCCATGAGCGGGTGGTCAGTCATCGGGGACTCGAGCGAATTCCATCCCATGTGGGGAATTTTATACCCGGGTGATCCCTGGAACCGCCGGACCGTCCCGGGGATGATCCCAAGCCCTGCGTGGAGACCATGCTCCTCGCTCCATTCAAGGAGCATCTGCATACCGAGGCAGATGCCTAGCATAGGGACGGCCCCGGCTGCCTCGGTGAGGACCTGCTGCATCTCGCCGATCTGCTCCATGCCGTCCCTGAAGGCACCAACGCCGGGAAGGACAATGGCATCTGCCGCCGCAATCTCCTCGATATCGAAGGTGACGACCGGTCGTGCTCCTGATTTTTCAAGCCCCCGGTAGACACTCCTTAGGTTTCCAAGCCCGTAATCAACAATTACTATCCGCTTCATCTGCCACCCCCTCCTTTATCCTCCACCTCATTTCATCGATCCATGCAGCGGGCAGGCCATGATCCTCGCGCCACGTTTTGAGCTTAAGTTCCCACGTATCCCAGAGATCGGGATAACTCTTCTTGATATCCTCGAGCACGGCCACATCGCTTGAAGGGCACAGGTAGCATCCGATACGATCGAGGCGTTTCGCATACAACGGATTAAACGGGGCATCTTCCCTGAAGAGATACAGCCAGACATGGAGGGCGGTCCAGTTCTGGATAGGGGCAGCCGAGGTCTGGTTGGTCACGATCCCGTTCCTGAACACACGGCTGCTCTCCTTCCTCCTGAACGATTCATACCTTCTCTGGCCGATAAACGAGAGACAGCCACCCCATGTTTCTCCGATCGTCTCTTTTAGCGGGAGGAGTTTGCACGCGCTGCAGCACCAGCGGTGATTAACTGCAGGAGGACCATGCCGGTCGTATGCCTCCCAGAACCTGCTTTTACCATCGGAACGGACGACCGGAAGCCCGTACTGGGCTGCCACATCAGAGACATTCTGATACGTTTCCGGGAATTCGAACCCGGTATCGGCAAACAGGAGCGGGACGTTGCCTATCGCCTTCAGCACAAGGATGAGGGTGGCAAGGCTGTCTTTCCCGCCCGAGTACGATACGGTCGCCTGCCCAGCGTAATTCGACGAGACGTTCCGGATGAAACTGATTGCTTCTGCCTCGGCCTCCTCAAGCACCTTCGCGTTCGCCCGGACGACCGCATCCCACGTGGATGGACCTGGGATGCAGGTCGATCGGGCATTCTTCCGGGTTCTCACCACCTGCCCCCGGGTCATCGAAGCCGCATCAATTGCATCAGCACGGGCTCTCCCGACTCCCGCAACCCTTCCTTCGGGATCAAGGATGAACACCTCATCAGCGGACCGGACCGAGGGGTGTATTGAGATAAGCCCGGGTGCAAGCACGCTAGCCCCTTCATCCCGAATCGAGGCAACCGCACCGGGATCCACGACCACAAAACGGAGCAGCGGGGTCAGGTAAAGGGCAGACTCCTGCCTGGGGAGGGGCTCCCAGGCCCTGTCAGACGGGTTGTACCGTATTGCCCCGACAACGGCCCCTCCCATGATGATCTCTTCCATCCGGTCAGTGTCCGGAACCTTGTTAAGGAGAGCGACATGCCCTTCGGGTATGAGTGGCGCCCCGAAATGGGCAGAATAGATACGGTTGATAAGGGCGACATCCGCAGGAAACGCAGGCCGTATATCACCTGGAGGGGTGACCTGTACTTTCCGTGTCACGGCACCACAGGCACAGGTCTCCGAGAGGACTGGTGCGTGGCAGATATCGCACCAGTGAAGGAGCATTTTTCCCAGGAACGAAGGGCGCATTCACCCTTACCATTGGCAATGAAACGATAAATACCAGAGGGATACGGGCGATATATTTTTGCCGGGATTCCGGTGTTGTGGGTAAAAACTGATAATTAGACGTAATTTTTTCCAAGAACTGATAAAAAGCGTTTTTTATCCGGAACAAATCGTATTGTTTAAGATTTGGAGAACCAATATTCGTAGATATACCATGTGATGCGGCAGATCGGTGTTCACCAATGAAAGCTGTATCAGGACCGCACCGGAACCTCTGGAGATTCGCGTGATACTATGAATGGAAC
>JAKLGZ010000088.1 GCA_022710385.1 Methanoregula sp. | reverse complement strand
CATTCACATGACCGACTGGTGGGGGGGAGACGAGAGCCTCGTTGACACCGTGATAGAACATTCAATGGATATCGTTCGTTCTTTTGATGAGGCATCGGCCAATGCACGGCAGGCAGGGAAGAGAAAACTACGCTGGCCGGTCTCCGAGATCGTGGTCGTTACCGATGATGACGATGTCATCGCAGCTCTTGAATCACTCTCATCAATCTGCAAAGATCGGGCAAATGCACGGGCTGTCCGCGTAGTCCGTGGAACATATGACCGGATCGGATGGAAGGCCGAACCAGTGATGAAAGCCCTTGGCCCGGCATTTGGAAAGAATGCCCCGATAGTGCGCGAACTGATAAGGTCCGCAGATGCCGCTGCCCTGAAGTCACCCCTTGACAAGGGTGAAACGGTGACCCTTGCTGGAAGCGACGGGGTGTACCCGATCCAGCCCGGCTATGTCGCCTTTCTAGAAGAACTTCCCCCCAATCTCTTTCAGGCGCCTATGGAACGGGGAACAGTCTATGTGGATGTCACCCTCACGCCTGACCTTGAAGCAGAAGGGTATGCCCGCGAAGTGATCCGGCGAATTCAGGAGATGCGGCGGCAAAGGGATCTGAATGTCGAGGATTACATCACGGCAGGCATTGTCATAGATGATGAACGAGTATGCTCACTTCTCCAGGGAAGATGGGAAGACGTAATCCAGGAGGAGGTACGTGCGGGATCGATCAGGATCTCCCCAGGATCCTCGTTCTCCATGAATGGATCATTTGAACTCGAAAGAGACTGGGACATCGAAGGTATCCAGGCAGTGATCGGCATATCAAAGTTCACGGATCAAACCGGAAAGAAACAGACGGCCTTCAGGTGAGGAGAAGACTGGCGGTTCAGAGATACACTTGACTGAGGTACGGATAGTTTTTACCATCTTTTTTTCGACCGGGTTGAACCCTTCAATCTCTTTTGCAGTCTTGTAAACGAAAATGCCACGCCGTTGCCATGCCGGGGTTTTCGCGAGATTGAGTCCCCGTGAGAACATCATCTCATGCAGTTCAGAAGAGGAAAGGCCCTTTAACAGCTGGGCGGCCTCATGGGAATCTTTTCCCTCTCCAACCAGGGTCTGATAACAGTATGAGTTGCTATGATTCCTCCATGCCTCTGCCTGCCGGTCGATGAGATACTGGAGAGCATAGTGGGGGCTTACCTGGATGATCCGGGCATCAAACGCAACAGGAAACGGGGATGACATCTCGATTGTCAGGGCACTTGCAGCATAGGATGCGGTTATCGAGTCGATCTTCTCCACTCTGCCTGAGTAAGGAACATGTGAAAAATAGAGGTTTATCTCATCAGAAAAGGTAAAAGCGAGATCCGGGGAGAGTCCACTGGAGGTGATAAGCTGTTCGCTGACACGGGCCATAGCCCGGGCAAATCGGTCGTCGAAAGGCCGCATCAGTCCCCACTCTTCTGCTACCCGGTGAAATCCCCGTCCGTCAAGACGCACAAATACAGGAGGTACAGAAAGCAGGTTGCTGAATATTTCGCGCCTTTTCATATCATGAATCCCGTATTCGATAAAATTCTTCCATCCGGGCACTTGCTGGCACTCTCATACGTGGGACCATTCAGCAGGAAAGCATCCCAGAAAAACCGGACAGGATTCTCCCGGAAGGGGAGGATCCGAATCCTGGCTGGTTATCAGATATCTTCAGCCCTGAAAGCACCCGGCAGGTGGCGGATGAGAACAATGTCCCCGATGCTCCTGATAATCCGGAAGGGTATCTTCAGTCCCTTGTAATTCTTGATATCCACCAGCTGCTGGTTCAGCTTCCCCACGACGATCGATTCCATCTTCTTTGATTCGACGTCAATCAGGACATCCTCCACTTCACCGACAAAAACACTCTTCTCGGTGTAGACCTTGCGATCGAACATTTCGGTAATCTGATTTTTCATCCTAATCAATGAATGATATATACTATTCGCATAAAAATATACTCCTTTTATGAACGGCTCGCTGAAAATCGGGACCTTTTATGGGATTCCCATCCAGCTGCACTGGACATTCCTCCTCATCATTCCCTTGTTTGCCTGGATTATCGGAAGCCAGATCCTCCAGACAACGGACTTGATCAGCACGATCTTCCGGGTTCCGATCGATACGAGCATTATTTCTGCAGGATACATGCCATATATCCTCGGGGTCATCGTCTCGATCGGGCTTTTCGCCGGTGTCCTTATACACGAGCTGGCACATTCCATCCTGGCCAGGAGCAAGGGTATCAAAATAAACGGCATCACCCTGCTTATTTTTGGAGGAATATCTTCAATGGAGGAGGAGACACCTGATCCAAGGGTAGAACTGCCGATGGCTGCGATTGGTCCCCTCACAAGCCTGGTTGTGGGTATCCTTTGCATTGCCGCCACGTATATTGCTGGAGCATATACCGGCAATCCTCCTGTAGCGGGAATATTCGTCTTCATGTTCGGCTACCTGGGCCTCTTGAATGTGTTCCTGTTTGCGTTTAATCTCCTGCCGGCCTTCCCGATGGATGGTGGAAGAGTCCTCCGTGCATTTCTGGCCCGGTCGATGTCACTTCCGAAAGCTACCCGTATTGCGGCAGACGTTGGCAAAGTCTTTGCGGTACTCTTCGGCATAGCCGGGGTAGTTATCCTGAATCCGATCCTGATCCTTATCGCATTCTTTATCTATATCGGGGCAAGTCAGGAATCAACGGCGATAAAGTACAATTTTCTCCTCAAAGATGTCAAGGTCAGTGATATTATGGCAGTCAGTGTGCTGACAGTCTCCCCGGATCTCCCGGTCAGGGAAGTGATTGACCTGATGTATTCAACAAAACACCTTGGTTTTCCGGTTGAGGAGAAGGGCCATGTGACAGGGATGGTGACGCTTGCTGATGTGCACAAGATCCCTGCTCTTGATCGGGATGCAATGCTGGTACGGGACATCATGACCCGGGGAGTGATTGCCCTCCCACCAGGTGCTCCTGTTATCGATGCCCTCCGGATCATGTCAGGGAATAATATTGGTAGGATCCCAGTGATGGAGGGTGACCAGCTCCTTGGCATCGTGACACGAACAGATATTATGAAGGTTATTGAGCTGAAGGACGTGTAAATGCAAGGAGGTGATCGACAGGGGTTGTTCCGGCTATCCCGTGGAATGCGGCAAGTCCCGGAAGTGGCCTTGCTCCCACAATCCTCGCAGCAGCAGCAGGACCAATTCCAGGTATCCATTTCAGAGCTGTGCTGGGGAGGAGATTTACCTGAACGGGTACCGGTAAACCAGTTAGGGATCGCATCCCGTGGTCCACGACCACTGTATCAAGGACCGTATGCCTCTTAAGACGAACGGGTATTCCCACAAGGATGGGATAGGATCCCATCTGCCGCCCGAAAGAGAGAGCTCCCTCTTCCTCGATGATAACGTTATGCAGGATCGTGCCAATGGGGTACACCTGCCTCAGCATTGGCAGATCAAATTTTTTCCGGACATACTCTTTGAATGCCCTGAACTGGGAGGTATGCTTCCCAAGAGTGTTATCGTCATAAGCCTGTGTCCCTTCGAACGGCATCAGCTGGCGTATATTTACGCGTCTGACCAGAAGCCCCGATGCGAGGACGCGGTCGAGGAACTGTTCATTCAAAAGAAAGGTTCTTTTTGTCTCTCCGGCAAGTCCGGTAATAAAATTCAGGCCGGGAAGCAGATCGGGTATGCCCTCCTTCCGATCTCCTCCGACTTCGTTTACAATCCGGATCGCTTCCATCACCTCATCAGGATCTGCTTTGAGATTGTTCATCCTGACCACGATCGGATCAGCCGTCTCCATGCCGAATGCTGCAACATCCCCCGGAGTGTGGTACCGGACAATCTCCTCGAGCGCCTTGCGTCCCGCTTCCGGATGCCGTGCAAGGGTACCCGGATTGATATTGTCGATATGAAGCGTTTGCAGCCCGGGGGCGGCTGACCGGATAGTCTGGAACAGTTTACCGATAAGTTCCGGCCGTGGCCGCGGAAATTCCCCTTGGCCGGCACCATAGGTGAGGAGGTCCGGTTGTCTTCCCAGGCGGAAATGCCGGGCTCCGGCAGCATACAGTGCTGATATTTCGTGATGAACCCCCTCGATCGTCCGATAACGGGGATGGCCGTAGAATGGCTCGGTGCAGAAGGAACAACCGCCAGTCACCTGACGTGTACATCCGCGGGCTGTCTCGACCTCGCACATGATGTGCGGGAAGGACGGGTGCTGACGGATAATGCCACTCCCGGTTACCGCCCAGAGGTCGGACCGTTGATAGGAGTGATCACCAGGTGTTGTTCCACCAGAAAGCCAGTTGTCAAGCGATTCGGCAGGTGAACCAGTAAGGAGGTGATCGAACCCCGAGATTGTCTTCCGGACTGCCCGCTCGCCTCCACCTCTCGAATAGCCAAAAATGACGGGGCCTGTGATGAGCCGGTTCATTCCCCTGAGCTGTGTCCCGACCTGCTGGATCTCAGTGAGAGACGCGGGAGTTCCTCCCAGGTATTTGCCGGGGACCGTCACACCGGCTATCATGATTGCAATGCCGCCGGGGACGGGAGTAAGAATGCGTGGATTCGCCCTGACCTGGTCGATGGTAATGTAGCGCGGCTCGATTCCATGTGCTGTAAAGACCCCGGCTATTGTTCGTATGTAAGGGGAGATATACGGGGGCACCCCAAGACACGCGGGTTCATCAACGTAGCCATCGATGATGAATGCATCAGCATTCATATCCGATCAACCGGAGAAGACGCCGGGCCCACAGCAGTTTTCCTCTCTTCATAGGACCCACGTTCATATCGTCGAGATCAAATCCCACAAAAACAATTCGTTCTGCTCCGAGTGCATCGGCTGCGAATGCTGCACGGTCCCCATCAGAGAAACCGCCAAAATTATGAAGAGGAGGGACTGGCTGCGACTGGGTGGTACCGACAACCGGCCCGGGGAAAAGGGGAACCCAGTACTGCAGCTGAGGGATATTATCCCCATGGGCATGGATGACCATAATCGTTCCCTCGCGATTCATCTCAATAAAAGACTCTGCCGCACCGTCAAGGTCAGTAAACACTGCGTCCGGCCTTATACCGGACTCATACAGGACACCAGCTGCTGCATCGGCTGCAAAGATGCTCCCTTTAATATGATCGGTTTCATCAGGGAGGGCAGGGGCATTTCCGCATACCGTGACGATCCGGCCCCTGCAAAGGGATGAGAGGAGGCTGCAGTCATCCTTCTCAATCAGGGACGCGAGGATGCGGGCAGCCCTCTCGTCATCCTCCCTTGTGATACCAAAATATCCAAGAATTTCCTGATAATAGGGCTCCCATTCCTCAAATTCCATTTCTGACCTCGCTTTCAAGGCCGACAATGTTTGCAAACCTGCCCAGGAGTGGTTCCGTGACAAGGGAGAGGAGATCCACCTTGGATTTGGCGAGGCTGAAAAAAGAGAGGGGGATAACGGCCGCGGCCATGGTCGGGTGCCCCCCTGCTTCCCCCATCGTCCCAAATGCCTCCTTGAGAACGTTGCCGATATGGAGCCGGACATCCCGGTTCCGGGCTGACATGATGATCGCTTCATCTGAGATGCCGTAGATAAGCGCCGTGTTGACACCTTCGAGAGTTATCAGGAGGTCTGCTGCCTGGGGAAGTGCATCCCTGTTCCTGATAAAACCGACATTGGAGAAGAGATACCCGCTCTGGATCTTCCTGTTCGCGA
>JAKLGZ010000087.1 GCA_022710385.1 Methanoregula sp. | reverse complement strand
ATGAGGTGGTTGGGTTCATAGGGAACGATAATCCGCCCGTCGCCTTCCGCAACACGGTCAAGGATGTACGATGCTGCCTTGTCAACAGGATAGGCATCCGGCGGGATGGCCGCTCCCTGCCCCTTGCTGTCGACAATCTTCGAAAAGACCGGGGTTGCGATATCCCCGGGACAGATCACCGATACCCTGATCCCTTTCTCCGCATACTCATACCGCAGGCTTTCCGACAGCCCGACGACTGCATATTTCGTCGTATCGTAGATCACCTGCATCGGGTAGGGCACGAGGCCGGCCAGTGACGCGGTGTTCACGATATGGCCGGATCCCTGCCTGAGCATGATCGGAACGGCAGCCTGCACCCCGTAGATGACGCTCCACAGGTTGGTATCAATCATGGTTTTCCAGTCGTCAAGCGTCCCGGTTTCAAACAGCATGGGTTTGAAGATCCCGGCATTGTTGAAGAGCATATCCAGCCGGCCTGCATCTGACGCAGTGCGTTCAATCGCTTTCTGCACCTGGTCCTGTTTCGTAACATCCACGATAAGTGTCCGTACATGGTCCCTGAACGCGGAGAGGTGTCCGGCGGCCTCCGCAACCTTCTTCTGGTCGCGGCCTGCCAGGTAGACGGTTGATCCTCTCTTCAGCAGTTCTTCACTCAGGGCATACCCGATACCCGAATTCGCACCGGTCACGATACTGATCTTGTCCTGATAATAGCCGTTGTTATCCATGCCTGTCCTCCGTCCTTTCTCCTGATCTCCTTCTTTTATCCTGACCTCTGCTCCCATAGCCCTGCTCGCCCTGCGATCGAGGCATGGCCTTATTTCAATCACAACCCTCCACCCCAACTGACGCATGGCCGGATCCTCGTGACAGGAATCCATGGCGCTTTACCCGTCCCAACGGTGGGGTGGGGGAATTATAACCACGTCAAATTGATTTCCGGAAGGTATTAATGATGATGATCCAATTGCTGATCGAAGAGGCGTGCTATCATGAATCCATCTGATGATCCAGTATCGGACACCTGCTCCGATGCGGGCCGCACTTCCCCGACGGGGGGGGTTCATTACTCCAGCGATGTCAGTCGCAGATGGGAGAAAATTCACGATGATCTGAAACAGCTCCCCCTGATCGGGGGGGTCCGGGGAACGACTATCGATGCCGTCTATGAAAAAACAAAGACGCCGCCGAAAATCCACCCCGATCACCCCTTACCGGTCGTAGGGTTTTCCTGCATGACACGGGAGCCCACCGATGAAGAGATCCCCGGCCTGATCGATGCTGCCATCGCACAGGTGCTGGGACCGCAGGGCCTCCCGGCGATCATCAGGCCGGGAGACAGGGTAGTGATCAAAGTCAATATCGTCGGGCCAAGCCAGGGCTTGCCAGGGGAGAAGGGGCGTGGGATCATCTCAGACCCGCGTATTGTGAGATACGTCGCCGGCAAAGTCCGGGAGATCATCGGATTCGGGGGAACCGCGGACCTGAAGGTCATCGATGCCACCTTCACTCCTGATAAGGATCCCTCGGATACGAAGAACCCACAAAGTTTTCACCATGCCCGCTTACAGCGGAGTGAGGGGAAGGCCGTCCATGAGACCGATGTCTGCTACGATTACAATGCCGACGGGATACTCGATGGAGGTTCCGGAGCAGAGCTCGTCAACCTCGATGCAGTGCCGGGATCGGAGCGGTTCCTGACCGTTTTCGACGAACCAATCAGGGGGAGGAGCGAGGTGTGGTTTCCAAAGTTCCTCCGGACAAAGGAGCAGGCCCGGGGAGAGGCAGACTATTGCGATGTGTATATCGGGATCCCGATACTGAAAAGCCATGGGTTCTGCGGCATGACCGGGGCTCTCAAACTCCACTGGGGAACGATGCTCGGCCTCCTCGAGAAACAGGAGCATGCCGGCTATGGTTTCGGTACAGGCGATATCCGCCTGTTTCTTGATTACCTGTGTGCGATGAACCGGACCCGGGGGTTCGATCTGGTGATCATGGATGCCCTTACCGGGAACCGTTGTGGCCCGACGAACAATGCCGATGATCCTGATGTCAGGACCGATTTCATCCTCATGAATGCAATCCTCTGTTCGAAGGAATCGGTTGCCATCGACACGGTCGAGACGCTGCTTGCCGGGTTCCGGCTGGACTCGATCCCCCTCCTCGAATCGGCATTCCGTGACGGGATCGGGATCAACAAGCCGGCATATATCGACCTGAAAGGCTTCGAGGCTTTCAAACACCACAAGAAATGGCTGCGGGAGACCTACCCTGGCTGCGGTCCGGGGAGCTATCCGCTCCAGGCAGGGATAGGGAATGCGAGGACCCACGAGGACTTCAATGCCCCCGAAGGCGTGACTGTCTCCTGCAGGAAGGCTGATCAGCACTATGTGTTCAGCTACACGGCAAAGGAGCCAACGCCCTGCAATCACCACCTCGCAAGGATCGATCTCCTTGTGAACGGGACAGTCGTCCGGCGCCTCTTTGAAAACCTGACAGGAGGCAGTGTTCCGGTCAGCCTGGAGCAGTACTGGAATACGACTGTGCGGTATCAGATTGCTGCCTGGGATAACGCCCTCAACTGCACGCTCTCGGCTGAGAAGGACATGAAGGTGTCCTGATCAGATTCCCGGGGGATAGCGCACGGCGTTGTAGGGCGATTCTTTTTTTCTCCACATTATCATTCGCAGTTGAGCAATTGCCACAAGGGAGGGAGGGGAAAAATCGGCTCCACAGATCCCAAGGCACGCCTTCGGCAGCAGTGAATGGGTTGTTTCTGATGGCGATTGTGCCGATGTCATCAACCGGGATCCTCGAAACAGCCGGGAAGGGAATTTCGTCCATCCAATAAACGAGAAGCTTTTTGCTTCCTGTGGAGATCATTGAACGAGGATCTCCATGCAATGTAAAATAGGATACAGCCCCAGTATCGAACGGTCCCGGCCGACCGATGCGTTACACCATGCAGTACTGGCTGAACAGTTGGGATTTGATTCGATCTGGGTCGATGATCACTTCCTTCCGGTACCCCACATGACCGAATGCGGGTTTGCCTGGACCTGGATGAGCTCTGCCCTCCAGGCCACGGACCGGGTATTCTTTGCCACTGCGGTCACCGCCCCTATCATGCGGTACAATCCTGCCGTCGTGGCGCATGCCTTTGCCACCATGGGAGCGATGTATCCCGGACGGGTCGGGATCGGGGTCGGTTCAGGGGAAGAGCTGAACGAGATGGCAGTGGTGCGAGGGGACTGGCCCTCTCCGGGAAAACGGCTTGACATGCTTGAAGAGGCGCTCTCCGTCATGGAGAAGCTCTGGACGAGCACTGCCCCCACCAGTTTTACCGGATCGTATTACACCCTCGCCAATGCCACCCTGTTCACCAGGCCAGAGCAGCATATCCCTGTGTATTTCAGCGCGATCGGACCACGGGCGTCGAAGATGGCAGGGCTCCTGGGAGATCACCTGATCACCGTTGCAAGGAATCCCTCTATCGTCAGGGACGTGATATTCCCGAACTTCGAAGCCGGTGCACGACAGGCAGGAAAAGACCCAGCGACCATGGAACGTGCCCTCGCAGTTCTGTATTATTACGATCCGGACCATCTGGTGGATCCTGAGGTGATGAAGGTCTCTGCCTCGGAAGCGAAGATCGAGGTTGCCGGGGAGGGATCCCAGATGGAGCTCTGGCACAGCGCCGAAGACATCATCCGGCGAATCGAAGAGTGGAAGCGGCTGGGATTCGATCACCTCATCTTTGGGAACTTCAGTGGTGATTGTGAGGCAGGCCTCAGGGTATTTGAAGACGTCCTCCCGCACGTGAACTGAGGGTGTTAAAAAATCCTTTTTTCTTTCCTAAAATACCTTATCCTTCTTCAGATTGGAGTGGCAGGGCCACAGGAATATCCCCCATAATCCGATTACAAGCGGCATTCTGATTCACTCGCGAGTACTTTTATTCGCATCTATCAGGACCAGGAAGGATAAACTTTAAAGGAAAAGGGTGAAGGTGAGCCGGTTTGGGATGGAATATGTTCTCATTCTCAACGAACAGAGAGAGAAATGGATTAGATTATTTTTATCTCCCTTGATCAGTTTGCTCATGATCGGACGTTGTTTCATTTGCTGGAATTCCACGATAAGGATAAGTGTATTGGATGCAGGTATTCGGCCATGAAAATCAAACTGACCAGTGTATTCGTGGACAACCAGGAGAAGGGTCTCAAATTTTATACCGGAGTCCTTGGCTTTGTGAAGAAAACGGATATTTCAGCAGGGAACTACCGGTGGCTGACCGTTGTATCGCCGGAAGAGCCGAACGGTCCCCAGTTACTGCTTGAACCCAATGAAAATCCGGCAGCACAATCCTACCAGGAAGCGATCTTCAAGCAGGGTATTCCCGCAGCGATGTTCTTTGTCGACGACCTTCAGAACGAATACCAGAGACTCCAGAACCTTGGCGTGAAATTCACCTTGGAGCCGATGAAAACACCTGGCTGGACGATCGTCATCTTCGATGATACCTGCGGAAACTTCATCCAGATAACCCAGATAGACTGGAAAGGTAAGGTTGAAGAGACAGAGGCGTATAACCGGAGACCATCAGAACATTTCTTCGCCTGGTGGCACTATTCAGCATCAATTCCACCCCACTCTATCATTTGTATCGAATCCCTCACTTGACATGACAGAGCCTGTTGATGCAATACGGGCGTTTCACAATGCCTTTCGGAACGATATCCGGCGTATCGATACCGTCGCATTCGATCCAGCAAAAGGAGAGAAAGGGTGTGCACCCACCATTGAGCGGTTCCGGTTCTTCAATGAAATCCTGGTCTGGCATGCCGACAGGGAGGAGGCAGCTGCCTTTCCCGCTGTCGAGAAAGTTACGCCTCTGGTTCCGGTACCCTACGTGAGGGATCACCATGACTGGACTCGGCGTTTGATGAACTGATCGAGTCATATTCTGCACATGAACCCCTGAAAACAGCCCGAGCTTCCGCTATGTTCCACTTCCATCTCGACATCCATCTGGCCAAGGAGGATGCTCACCTGTACCGAATCTTCAGGGAAAAAATCCCGGTCGCCGAACAAGGACAGGCGCTGGCGGTCCTGGCAGGCAAAGTCCCCCAGCAACGATTCTCTGAGGTAATGACGTGGCTGTATCCTCTGATCGGGATCACTGATCGTGAGAATATGACCCGGATCTGGCAGAGCGTGTTGCCTCCCCCCGCTTTTGCCGGGATAAAGGAACTCATCAAAAAATCAATCGGTCCTGAATGGGATGAACTAACAGAGCGTATCCCAAGCCTCTAAATGTTCACCATTCAACGGAAAATCCCATACTGGATGATCTTTCTTCTCCCCATGGCGACAAGACTCCCCATGTGCCAGGTCATAACCAGCCCTCTGGACCAGCCACCACGCTACCAACCCAAGATCCCTGGGAGTACTACCTCGGGGAGGGCGATGAACTTCGCTATCGAGCCATTCTATCGACGCCGTTGCAATCGATACCAAGAATGCTTACCGAAAACAGCGAAAAGTACCATTGTTTGTCGGGAAGGAGTTGATGAAGAGGGTGAACAGTGTTCCACCTTTTACCTTCACCCCGACCGTATCAAAAAAAATCCCCTATATAATCGAATGCACAGCAATACTGACCATCAAAATAATACGATGAATCTTATAGACCGCAAAAAATATTATTAGAGAAGTAAAAATGAAGGTGCCGTGGGGGGTCCGGCTTTTTTTCCCAAT
>JAKLGZ010000086.1 GCA_022710385.1 Methanoregula sp. | reverse complement strand
GGGAGGTTGCCGGGGCCCTTGGTCTTCCCCCGGAGATCCAGCATCGGATGCCGTTCCCAGGCCCGGGTCTCGCCGTTCGTATCGTCGGCGAAGTGACAAGGGAGAAACTTGAGGTAGTACGGGAAGCAAACTGGATCGTCGAGGAGGAACTGGTGGACCGGTATCTCCCCTGGCAGTGTTTTGCGGCGATACTCGGGCTTGGTACCGGTGTGAAGGGTGATAACCGGGTTCACGGATGGATCGTCTCTGTCCGTGCAGTGAATTCGAGGGACGGGATGACCGCGGACCCGGTCGAGATCCCGTACGATGTACTTGGTATCATCGCATCCCGCATCACTTCAGAGATTCCGAGCGTGGCAAGAGTGGTGTATGACATCACCCCGAAACCACCTGCTACCATAGAGTATGAATAGGGAATATACCCAAAGATGTAAGGCAGAACATACATGAACGAAATGGATTACCGTGCTTCAGAGGCACGGTACTATATGCCCGCCTTTTCACGGGAGATCATGATTGAGCGTGGTCACCTTTCGAAGGTGTGGGACGCGGATGGGAAGGAGTATATTGACTGCGTGGCAGGAATCGCCGTATGCAGCACGGGCCATTGCCATCCGGAAGTAACCCGGGCTATCTGTGAACAGGCCGCGAGACTGATCCACTGCTCCAACCTTTACTATGTTCCCGGGCAGGCTGAGCTTGCCCGGAAACTGGTGGAGGTTACCGGAATGCACAAGGTATTCTTCTCCAACTCAGGTGCCGAGGCAAATGATGGAGCGATCAAGCTTGCCCGCCTTGCAACCGGGAGGAAGAATTTCGTTGCATTTACCCATGGGTTCCATGGACGCACCCTTGGTTCCCTCTCTGTCACGCATAAGCCTGCGATCCGGGAGCCGTTCCTTCCGCTCGAACCGTCCTGCACGTTCGTGGACTATGGCGACCTCCACGCGCTCGAAAAGGCCGTAGACGGGACAGTTGCCGGGGTCTTTGTCGAACCGATCCAGGGAGAAGCCGGGGTGATCATCCCCCCGGATGGCTTCATTGCTGGTATCAGGGAGATCTGCGATCGGCACGGAGCCCTCATGATCGCTGACGAAGTCCAGACCGGTATGGGAAGGACGGGCAAATGGCTGGCCATGCAGCACACCAGGATAGAACCTGATATCGTCACCCTTGCAAAGGGGATTGCAAGCGGATTCCCGATGGGGGCCCTCCTCGCACGGGAAGGCCTCGAGTTTAAGCGTGGCGAGCACGGGAGCACCTTTGCCGGGGGTCCACTGGCTTGTGCTGCTGCAAGGGCCACGATAGAGGTTATCGAGAAGTTACTTCCCGATGTCCCGGGAAAGGGGAAGCAGTTTTCCAGCCTGCTCTCCGGCCACCAGCCACGGGCCAGGGGGCTGATGATTGGGCTGCATGTCGGCAATGACTGTCCTGCAGTGCAGAAGAGGTGCGCCGAGAACGGGGTGCTTGTCAACTGCGCGGCTGATGGCAATCTCCGGATCGTACCCCCTCTTGTCATTACAAACGACGAGATTGATCAGGCCGCAGCGGTGATCAATGCGGCATTGGCCAATATCGGGCAGTAATTGTGGGGATTCATCCCTTCAATTCTTTTTCTCAATCCGGCAGGCACTGCAGTTTATCTTCTTTCAGGAGTTACCTGTTATACGACTGGTGCATCAGGAATGGCAGGCAGGATAACCGGGGGAAAGCGGGATGCTCTTCTGGTAAGGGATTGTTTCCGTGCAGGAGGCTATGTCTTTGCCAAAAAAGCGGGAGACCTAGCCCGGGAAAACGGGATCAGCCGTATTGCCCGGCTTGCAAGCAATGAAAATCCGTATCCTCCCTCTCCGGATGCAATCCGTCAAGGTTGTGACGCACTCAGGGAAGCAAACAGGTATCCTGATGAATGCATGGAACAGCTTCTTCAGTGCCTCCGGGAGACCTACGGATCTTACCACTTTGTCAGCGGAGTGGGAATGGACGGCGTAATAGAGACCCTGATACGGATCCTTGTGAATCCCGGTGACGGGGTGGCGATTGCCACCCCGACGTTCTCTTTTTACGGGCTGGCAGCACGGGCCCAGTCTGCCGAGATACACCCCCTCCAGAGAGATGAGGATTATTCCGTTGACCCAGGGGTCTTCATTAATGCAGCAGCAGACGCGAAGATCTCTTTTCTCTGCTCGCCGAATAATCCTACCGGGACGGTCACCCCACCCGAGATCATCGAGGAGATCCTCGCAGGGATTGAAGGCATCCTCTTTCTCGATAATGCCTATATCGAGTTCTGCGATACCGACTACCTGCCGCTGATGAACAGGCATGACAACCTTGTGATCGGGCGGACCATGTCCAAGGCCTATGCGCTGGCAGGTGCCCGTGTCGGATACGCTTTTGTACCCGCCTGGATCGTCCCTTTTTACCAGCGTGCCTCTACCCCCTTTACCCTCAATTCGGCCTCTGCCCAGGCAGCCATCGGAGCCCTCAAGGACAGGGAATTCATGAACCGGTACGTGACGCACGTCAGGACGTGGAGAGAGAGAGTGGCCCGGGAATGTGGCTTTCCCGTTACCCCTTCGGGGGCAAACTTCATCATGGTTGATGTAGCTCCCTGGACAGGAGATACAATGGTCAGGGAGCTGGCCATGCGGGGGATTCTGGTCAGGTCCTGTGCAAGTTTTCCAGGACTTCCGGACCACTATATCAGGGTAAGTATAGGGGATGAATGGGAGAACGAACTCTTTCTGAAGGAGATACAAGCGATACGGGAGGCGAATTCCGGTCTTTCCCAATAAACCGGACCTGCTATGATGTGCGGAATCACAGGGACCCCCGGTACCGGAAAGAGTTCAGTCGCCGGAGCACTTGCGCAGCGGGGTTCTCCTGTCCTGCACCTCTCTGAAACCATATCCTCCTATATAATCGAAGTGGACCAGGAGCGTGACACCCGGGTTATCGATGAAGAGCGGTGGGCCCGGGAATTCTCCCGCTTCAATGGCTTTGTGGAAGGTCACCTCGCCCATCTCCTGCCCTGCGACCGGATTATTATCCTGCGGTGCAGGCCGGATGTCCTTATGGACCGGTTAAGGAGAAGGGGTTATCCGGAAGAGAAGGTCCGTGAGAATGCCCTTGCAGAAGCGCTCGATGTCATCCTTATCGAGACCCTGGAATCCTTCTCTCCGGAACAGGTTTATGAACTCGATACAACAGACAAGAGTATCGCAGAATGCTCGATGATCGCAGACCAGTTTGCCCGGGGACAGGTAAAGGCCTCGTTCGGTGCCATTGACTGGTCAGATTATATCGGACAGATAGAATGACCCTTGATTCGCTCAGACCCCACCTGAAATGGATTTATAAGCCCTTCGTCGATATCGCAATCAGAATTGGGATAACACCTAATCATTTCTCCATCGCTGCATTTTTTGTTGCTCTTTTTGCCGGTATTGCTTTTTATTTTGGGGAAGTGGTGCTCGGCACCTTTTTCATCATGTGCAATGCCGCATTTGACTCAATGGACGGAGCAGTGGCACGGGCGATGAACATCCAGGGCAGGAAAGGGGACTTTCTTGACCATGTGATCGACCGTTATGCTGACATCTTCATCATCACTGGGATCTTTGCCGGCGGCTTTGCCCCCTGGCCGATCGGGGTATTCGCCCTGACAGGGGTGTTGATGGTCTCCTATCTTGGAACCCAGGCGCAGGCAGTAGGAGTTGGCCGGTACTATGGCGGAATACTTGGCAGGGCTGACCGACTCCTCCTTCTCATCATCGCCGGCATCCTGAACATCATCTACCCTGCCGGAGTCTTCGGACTTCCCTTCCTCGGGTGGCTCCTTGTGATCTTTGGCCTCATTGGCCACATCACCGCCATCCAGAGGTTCATCTTTGTCTGGAAAGAGCTTGGGTAAGTTCACCGGCAAAGGCAGGATAGGTGAATGCAGCCCACGATCTCTCTCACAATAGACCCCCCCTTAAGAAATGAAAAAAATAAGGGTATAGTACTATTTTTACCACCAACCCTGTGATTAAATTACGTCTAATAATATTCCATTTTTGCAGTTCCAAAAATCAATGAAAAAAAGTTAAATCCAATATCGCAATTCACAATGAAGGAAGAATGTGGTTGATACCATCCTATCGCATCTTGGAGGACGCCACAGCGGCGGGGGTAAGGCGAAGGCGCAACCCCCAGGAGCGTTAAGAAAGATATGAAATCATTTGATGGCGTGAAAAAATGGTGGATGAAATGCCACTATACCCAAAATAACATGATTCCTTTGAGGGCCACATGCATAAAAGATGAAAATGCCGGGGGCATTTTCATATAAACCTCCTATGAGCCCCGATTTCGGGATATGGGCATAAATTATGAAAATTACGAAGTGATTTTCATTGGAAACAGGGGTTGAGAATTCCACGATACCATGATTATATTCTGACCATCTTCGGAGATCGGTTCACAAAAGGAGCGATCTGGTTTTCAAAACCATGCATCAAGTGTCTTCTGGCCCTTCTTCACCTGCATCCCCGCAAGTGCCTTTTCAACCCTGTCCGGGGCAAAATCGTACTCGTTGCAGAGCATTTTCATGATACCGTCATGGTCCGGCTCTCCCCATGAGAGGGTGTATTCCGTGGTCACAGGTGGCTGCCGGAAAAAATCGAAAATTGGCTCGCTGTCTATTCCCTGGATTTTTTCTTCAAGCGTTGTCTCAAATTCACCATTCCTGATGATCTTCAGGGCCGTCTTTGGACCGATACCCTTGATACCGGCATTGAAATCAGTTCCGATGAGTATCCCTATCCGGATCAGATCGTCCCTCGTAAGCCCCAGGCCTTTGAGAAGTTCGGAGAGGACGATACGTTCAGGGGAGACAGAGATCGATCTTCCATGTAGTTTCCGTTTTCCACTTATTGTGAGATTGCGGACAAGGAGGGGGGCTCCAAAGAGGAGGGTGTCATAATCCTGGGAGACGACATACCGGGCATCCCCCCGGCAGACCATCGCTGCTGCCTGTGCCTCCCCTTCACTCGGAGCCTCAACAGTGGGAATGCCAAGGAGGTGGATGAGGGTCTTTGCCGTTGAGATGACCTGCTCATCGACCCGCGATGCAGAGCGTGCCTGCTTGTATGCTTCCGCGACCTCTCCTCGATCGAGGGCCTCTTCCCATTTGGCCTGTGCCTGTTTCCTGGCGGTCCGCCGCTCCTCGATGGTGTCCTGCTTGAATGCCGGAGGGGGGCCGTCAAAAACATAGACGGGCCTGATTCCTTTCTCGATGAAATTCGTGGTACGGAAGAGAATTCCGGAGAGATGAGAGGTCACCCTGCCTCGCTGGTCCATGAGCGGCGTCCCGTCAGGCTGTCGGATGATGCTCAGAAACTGGTATAATGCATTATGGGCATCAATCGCGGCAATCCCCGAAAGAGCCTCCCAGGCAACCGGGATCTTGTATCCTTCAATGATATCCCTTAAGGCGACTCCCATGCGGTGCTCAAACCTCCGGTACTCTGGCTAACGGTATACCCGTTTTGCGACTTCTGCCACCGTCTCTTCAATACGCTCGATGCTGCTGTCGTACCGCTGAGCCATCTTTGCCGAGATCTCCTCCAGGCTGATCCTGACCATGCGCTCGCGGTTGGTGATATTCAGCTCGATAGTGCGGATTTTTTGGTGAATGATCAGAAAGAGCCCGGAGATCGAGATGGCGATCAGGAGTCCGTACGTGATCAATGAAGGTGGCGCCCCGATGGCTGCAAGGGATAGATACGTCGATGAACAGAGAATGATAATGAGTATTATATCCCCCAGATACTCACGTATATCCATGCTTTTACTTGATGAAGAC
>JAKLGZ010000085.1 GCA_022710385.1 Methanoregula sp. | reverse complement strand
TCGTTCACGAGATCCGGCCTGGTTCATCTTTCAGTTGCCCGGGAGGGTAGAGCACAGTATACTCGGTCACGAGGTTGGTACCGCAGAGATAGTGATCTTTCAGGACCAGCCGGATCATCTCCTCCTCCGTCTCGATATGCATACCCCCGACAAGTGACGGGGTATCAGCACCACCGACGATGAAGGGGAGGTGGATGAGGCGGATCTCATCGACGAGGCGGTGGTGGAGCATATGCCAGTTCAGCGTGGGTCCTCCCTCGATCATCAGTTTCCTCACCCCGTACCGGGTCCGGAGAATCCTCATGAGGGTGGGGAGGTGGACATGGCCCTGCCCGGCACACACCACCTCTGCACCCCTCTTCCGGATGGCATCCACCCTGTCGGCCGGTGCCTGCTCTGATACGGCAATGACCGTAGGAGCATCAGGGGAGAGGACATTGGCGTCAAGGGGAATGTCGGCCATGCTTGAGGGGATGACCCGGATCGGGCTCTTCCCTTCCACCAGACGGACGGTCAGGTAGGAGTTGTCAATCCGGATCGTATTTGCCCCGACCATGATGGCATCAAGGGATGCCCTGGTCCGATGGAGCAGGATCTCGGTGGCAGGATCCATGTATTTCATCAGGATCTTGCTCGAGCTCCCTTTCTTGAGGGTCAGCTTGCCATCCGCTGTGATCTCCGACATCATCAGCACGTGGGGGCGATCAGGTGATTCCGGCACGACTACGACCTTTTGCAGGAGAAGCTTCGCCCTGATCGGTTATAGAGGTTGGCCCCTCTGCTCCTCCCTGCCGCATTCATGACGGACGATGGCAAGTATTATCCATTGAACTGCTGCTTAGATGATCCATGAACATAACCGCACTCCGGCCCCGGCTCGTCCGTCATGTTGAGCCGATCGCCACCGTGTTCTGCAGGGCCGGCATCACCCCGAACCAGATCTCCCTTCTCTCTCTCTTCGCCGGGATGCTGTGTGCGGTAAGCTACTTTTACCAGATGTTCATTCTCGGGAGTCTCTTTCTTTTCATCTCTGCTGTCCTGGATCTGGTCGATGGCAGCGTTGCCCGCCGGACCGACAGGGAAACCCGTTTTGGGGCAGTCTTTGACTGGATCGCTGACAAGTATGTAGATGCCCTTGTCCTCCTTGGAGTCGGCCTCTCGGGCATCGCGATCCTGTCCCAGTTCGAGGACTTTCCCCCCGTCAGTGATTTTGCCATCGTTGCCATTGCCATCATCGGCTCCCTGATGAACACGTTCATCAAGCCGGTGGTCTATGCAGAGACGGGATACAAGGATCGTATCGGCGGAAAGATCGAGGACCCGCTTGAGGGGATCGGCTTTTTCGGGCGCCCGGAGACGATCCTCGTCCTGATCATCGGGGGGGTCACCGGGTTTATCTGGGTCTCGGTTATCCTGATCGCCCTCTGCACCAACCTCTCGGCGCTGCAGCGGATCATCTATCTTTATGGAAGACTCTCCTGACCTCCCCTGAATACAGATCGTAGAGGCCTGCCGCAAGGTCGGCGAGACCCGGGATGATCCGGAAGAGGCCATAGGCAATAGCGACGAGAAGAACCAGGGCGAGCAGTTCAGCTATCACGTTATGAGCCCAGAAGAAGCTCTCGTACCCAAACTCCCCGTTCCCGGCAATATCCGGGAGGAAGGGGAACCATTGTTCGGTATAGGCGATGATCACGGCAGTGTTCCTGATCAGGTTCAGGATATAAATGGTGGGGACGACCAGGAGAAACGACAGGATCTTCTGCCGCAGCGTGGTCGGGATGGCGAACGCAACCCCGAGCATGATGGCGATGGCCTGGATCCCGGTGCAGGCAAGGATGATCTCCACCCGGAATCCGTTCCTGATCACCATGTTCCAGGCAAGGAGATCCACCCCGAATCCAAGCGACCGGACGAGCCAGAGCGTCTGCCCGACCACCACCGAGATGAGCCAGTCACCAAGCGGGGTAAAGGCAAACGGTGCATAGATGAGGAAGGCAACGGCAGCTGCCCTTGAGAGGTGCTCGACCCTCGGGTCCCCGGCAAGGAGGTATTTTACCGTGATGTACAGGAACGGAACTGCCAGGACCGCGAGGGTGGGATACAGGAAATTGTTGATGGAGAGGTAGTAGGGGACCTCGGCAAACAGGAAGAGGATGATCGCCGTCCACCCGAGGATAGCGAAATATCTCCGTGCCCTTGTGGGGATCAGGAATGCAAGAAAAAAGATGCATGATGCAAGCACGAAGAGCTCTTTCATCCCTGTATGGTTCGTCGCACAATGAAAAAAGGATTTCCGATAGGGCATAGTGCCGATTGGAGAGCGTTCCGACGTTCTCCGGAGCTTTAATCATGAATGTGCACAAATTACTGAACCAATGTTCTGTCCTGAGTGCAAGAGCCTGATGATATCCTCGGCGGGCCAGCTCAAATGCCGGAAGTGCGGGTACATCAGGAAGATCACCGAAAAAGACCAGCTCCAGAAGACGAGGAAGCGGAGTGAGAAGGAGATCGTTATCGTCGAGGAGGAGGGTTCGATCCCGACCCTCCCGACGATCGCGATCAAGTGCCCCAAGTGCGAGAACAACCTTGCATTCTGGTGGCTCCGCCAGCTCCGGGCTGCCGATGAGAGCGAGGTCAGGTTCTTCCGGTGCACCGTCTGCGGGCATACCTGGCGGCAGTACGATTAATCCTTTCATTCAGGCTCTTTGCCCTCCCGCACCCCACCTGCGATGCATGCCGCTGCCCGATAGATCCCCATCGGCGGCATACTGGCTGGATTTGCTTTTTAAAGCCCACCCTTGATTCCGTACCGTGGGGGATTTTTCAAGAGATCTTCATCCCGGAATACCACCACATATCATCGGTGCACTCCTGCCATTCCGGAAGAACCGGTAATCCGAGGTGAAGGAGGGGTTGCCACCCCGATCACCATATTCTTGATCCCTTCCCGGATTGGTACAAAACACACCATTAAGAGGAGGGTGGACCAGGTAACTCTCATTCCCATACTCCGGGAGGAAGAGCCCGCACGAACAGGATACCACATCCCGGGTCGATCCTGGAGAAGGAGGTGATTGTGGATGAAGAAGGTGATCATCTTTGCTGGTCTGATCCTGGTGGTGATACTGGCAACAGGGGGTGCATCCGCCTCAGAGGCTTCTTTCTGGGAGGAGTATACCGCAAGCTATCTTGAAAAATTCGGGGAGGACAAGTATACGATCAAGTCTGCCCCCCTTGACGCGGAAGGCTATACCGCAAGCTATCTTGAAAAATTCGGGGAGGACAAGTATGCAATCAAGTCTGAGCCTCTCGACAGGGAACGGTATATCGCAAGCTATCTTGAAAAATTCGGGGAGGACAAGTATGCAATCAAGTCTGAGCCTCTCGACAGGGAACGGTATACCGCAAGCTATCTTGAAAAATTCGGGGAGGACAGGTTCCGGAATGCAACAGAACCGGTCACCTGGAAGTCCTATCCCACTGATTATGTCAGGAAGTTTGGTCAGGATAGGTATGATCTGGCAAATAAACCGATCAACGGGCTGTTCTCCCACCTTGCATGAGATGCCCCGGCCTACCCCTGGCACAAAAGCCCTCTTTTCGGAACTGATAGGGGTGGCATCAGGAGGTGACAGCCTGGGAACGCAGAAAAAACGCTTCCCACTCTTTTATCAAGCCCGGATCAAGCCCGGTCGGTGCACGAGGCCTTGATGCCTGGCTGCATATCAGCCACGCGGTCATGCACCCTGCCAGGAGCATCCAGGAAAGCAGAGGGCAGCACTCAGCTCTCGTCAGGACGAAATCCCCTGTAACAGGTCAGATACCCTCCTGGACACCCCGTTTTTTTTAATTCCCGGATACTGTAACCATACAAATGCTTAATTAGGGAATAGACTATCTATCTCTCATTTATATAGACCCGACATAAAATCCAAATGGGGCAGTGTGTGAGGATCCTATCCATGAACAACCGAGATGATGAATGATGAGAGCGAGGATACTGATCGCGGCAGGCCTGATCCTGTTCCTGGTGACCGTGCCTGGGATTGCAGCGGCTGACGAGGAGGATACCTGGGAGGGATACGACCAGTATTACATTGAACGGTTTGGCGAAGAGCATTATTCCTTGGTATTTGATACGATGTCCCCAGAGGAAGCAGGAGATCTCTGGGAGAAATGGCACCGTGGGGGACGTGCGGACAGCACCACCCCCCCCGATAACAATCGAGGAGGATAAAAACGTCATTCAACCTGAACCGGAATATCCTGCCTGGGAAGGTTGGCCTCCCTTCACCATGGTCAAAAAGCCAAACCTCCTGCCTGACATGGCAAGCGCAAGAATGCGACTGAAACGATAAACCCCCGGGCTGCCTGTGGGGAATTGATCATGAAAATGCCCCCGGCATTTTCATCTTTTATGCTTGTAGCCCTCAAAAGAATCATGTTATTTTTATCTTCTTTTACGAAAGGCTATCGTCATTAACCCGGGAGGCCCCATGCCTCGCCATCTGAGGGAGAGGGGTGGCAAGCGTTCTGCTGGTTCTGTTCTCTTCAGAAGAGCGGAGGGGATGATCCCTTCAGAGAACAGGAGATTTAAAGAGAAGAGTGGAACGGAGGGCTCTCCCTGCCGGTCCGGGATGCCCGGAATGCCAAAATCTACACACAGCCATGGGTGTTCAAAATAAGGGTGATTCCCATTAGATGGATCAGAGGACCGAGAACACCCAGGACAGGAGTGCGAGCACAATGAAGATGATGATCAGCCATTTTCCAATGGTCCACGCAACCCTCCCGATGAATCCAAGGAGCATCAGGACGATGGCGATCACGATAAAAAGAATCCCGAGGGTGAGGAGCCAGTCTGCCATACAATAAGTTCCGTCTTCATTCCCCGGGTAATAAAGGTTGTCAGGAGATCCTGCAGAGACAACCTTTCCATGGGCTTAGGCCGTCATGGGTTGAAACAGTCTTCCCGTGGGCTGAAACAGTCTTCCCCCAGGCCAGTGTCCTCCCCCTCTCCCGCGATCGGGTCCAATGAGTATGCGGATGAGATTCCCTGATTATCACCCGGTGCCACCACACCTCCCTTGCGGGGGGACGCCGGGAGAAGGGGTGCTGCTGGTTTCTCGAGGTAGCATCACCCAACTGTTTATATACTGTCCTGAGGCATTTATAAATATGAAGGTCAAGCCAGAGGACTCTCTCAAAATTGAGAATATCGTCGCCTCGGCAAAGGTGACGGATTACCTTGATCTGCCAGCACTGGCTTCCCAGATTAAGGATGCAGAGTACAATAAAAAGAGGTTCCCGGGCGTTGTCATCAGGATGCAGGATCCCAAGATTGCGGCGCTGGTCTTCGGGTCGGGAAAGGTGGTACTCACGGGGGCAAAAAGTATCGAGAGCCTCTCTGAAGGGCTCGAGATCCTTGGAAACCTGCTCCGGGGACTGCAGATCGATATCCCCCAGAAGCTGACCTACAAGATCCAGAATATTGTCACCTCCGCCGACCTCGGATCGGGCATCAACCTGAACAAGATTGCGGTCGGATTCAACCTTGACCGGATCGAGTACGAGCCCGAACAGTTCCCCGGGCTGGTATACCGCCTCGAGAATCCAAAAGTGGTGGTACTCCTCTTCGGGTCCGGGAAACTGATCATCACCGGTGGCAAGGAGCCCCAGGATGCAAAGAAGGCAGTGCAGAAGATCCTGAATGACTTGAAGAACCTTGGCCTCCTGTGATGCTGCAGTGACCACAATTTTTATTTGCTTTTGAATTCCTTTTTATTCTGTAGCCTCTCTTTTCAAATACTACCTATATAATAAAAATATTTTTATATATAGAAAACTTATTATTTTATACATATAAAATAAGGTAACAGGTGTTCATGTGTTGAGAGCCCGAAATGTGATGTATTTCACCCAGGATGAGGAG
>JAKLGZ010000084.1 GCA_022710385.1 Methanoregula sp. | reverse complement strand
TTTTCCTGCCGTGCCAAGCTCACCAAGCAGATACTTCATGAGATGGTCCTGATCCCTGCGAACCACGTCGGCAATCTCTGCAAAATTTTCAAGAATTGTCGTTTTTCCTTCAATGTACACTCTGGCATCAGGGACGGTGAACCGTTCTGTGGACTCACTCTGCTCGGTCACATTGGAATATGCCTTTTTGAGGAGTGCCTCGTATGGATCAACCATATTCCTATATATTCCCTCCAGGCCCGTAAAAACCCCACCATGCTACCTCTGCGCGATGGAACTTTATGGTTTCAGAGAGAGAGCTCATCTATCACCATGTTGTCGGCCGCCGACCTTTCCACCATAAGAACTACCCTCAGACGGGAACCTACCGATGTCGAACTCGCATGCTTTGAAAATCTTTGGAGTGAACACTGCAGTTACCGATCAACAAAGCGCCTGTTAAAAACGCTCCCGACCAGCGGCGCCGATGTCATACTCGGCCCAGGTGATGATGCAGCGATTGTCCGTTTCAGCGAAAGGACAGCGCTTGCCATCTCTATGGAGAGTCATAATCACCCGAGTTACGTTGATCCCCATGATGGTGCGGCGACTGGGGTGGGAGGCATCGTTCGTGATGTTCTCTCGATGGGCGCTCGGCCTGTCGCGCTGATGGATCCGCTCTATTTCGGACCGCTCGACAGGGAAAAGAACAGGTACCTCCTTGAACACGTGGTGGAAGGGATAGGGGGATACGGGAATTGTATCGGGGTTCCTGTTGTGCGGGGAGATCTCGCGCTCGACAGCAGTTACAACGGCAATCCACTCGTGAATGTGGTCTGCGTGGGTATTGTCCATCCCGAACGTTTCATCACTGCGCGGGTAAAACAGCCGGGAAATCACCTCGTTCTCATCGGCGCATCGACAGGGAGGGATGGTCTTGGAGGAGCGTCATTTGCCTCCAGGGATTTGTCTGAAGATTCAGAAGCCGAGGACCGCCCGAGTGTCCAGATAGGGGATCCGTTCACGGAAAAGCTGCTCATTGAGGCCATCCTCGAGATGGCAGAGACGGGGAAGATCTTTTCCTGCCGGGATCTCGGGGCCGCCGGGCTTGCCGGGGCTTCCAGCGAGATGTGCAGCACGTTTGGCGGTCTGATCCATGCTGATCGTGTACACCAGCGCGAACCCAATATGCGTCCGGTTGAGATCATGCTTGCCGAATCGCAGGAACGTATGCTTCTTGAGGTGGCGCCATCGGATGCATCCCTGATGGGCAGCATTGCCGAGAAATACGATCTCAAGTGGAGCGATATCGGGCAGGTGATCGCTGAACCCCGTTATATCGTGAAATTCCATGGGAAAACGGTCGCTGACATCCCGATCCTCTTCCTCTGCAGCGATGCCCCGGAATGTAACTGGGAGAGCCAGCCCTATAACGAAGTGAAACCATTTACCCCCCCTCCTGGAACGTTGGACGATCTCCTCCTCAAGGTTCTCTCCTATCCGGAAGTAGCACACCGGACCTGGGTGGTCGAACAATATGATCATGATGTTCAGGTAAGGACGATCTCTCTTTTCCACGATGCAGCTCTGTTACGTCTCGGAGGAGAATCCCTTGGTCTTGCTTTCTCCTGCGGATGCAACCCGCGACAGATATTCCTCTCCCCCTATAGCGGTACTGCAAATGCGGTATACGAGAATGCGGCAAACCTTGCCTGTATCGGGGCTGATCCGCTCTGTATCGTGAACTGCCTGAACTTTGCGAGTCCGGTCCATACCGATATCTACTGGCAGCTCTCTGAATGTGTGAAAGGGATGGGAGATATGGCCCGCAGTATCGGGGTCCCTGTAGTAGGAGGAAATGTCTCCCTCTACAACGAGAGCGATGAGATGTTAACCCGGATAAAACCAACCCCGTCGATTGGAATGGTTGGCCGGGTCCCTGTTACCCGTGCGGTGAAACCTGAACCCGGTATGGGGCTGGCAGTCTGCGGGCAGGAGGGAGCCCATTTTGGAGGATCGGTTCTCGATGCGATCCTTTCCTGCGGCGGAACGCCGCCTCCAAAAGCTGAACATTCTGTTCTGAAGGCCATCCGCTCATTGTCCGCTTCTGACAGGAATATTGCAGTAACTGACATCTCTCAGGGGGGTCTCGCTGCCGCACTTGCAACGTTTTTGCCAGGAGCGCGGGTGAGACTTGACGGTCCTGCACTTCCCACACTCCTTTCAGAGACATATGGAAGGTTTCTGATAGCGTATAAAAGCGAATCCTCACTGGAGGATCTCGACTGCAGAATAATCGGGGAGGTTACCTCAGAAGGACTCGAAATCCGGCATCCCGGGGGAATCTGCAGCCTCTCAAAAGATCAGCTCGAGTTTGCTCTTTCATCCTTTACCCGTATTATGAAGGGTTAGATCTTTTGGCGAGATGAATCGGAGAAGGAAAGGGCCCAATTCCCAAACTGCCGGGGGAATGCCCTTTTACACCGATATTAACCCATCGTGAATAGGATTTCCCCATAGAGTTCCCTTATACCGAGTCCCTGAATGTATAGAACCTATCAGGAGGGCGATGATCCTTTCATACTCTCTGGATTTTGGAAACAAGACTAATGCAGGGAATGAGCTGGAGGGTTGTTTTGCGTGGGCATATTCCCTTGAAATAAGGTTCCGCCAAAAATATCTCAAAAAGTGAACGGGAGGATTTGGATTACTTCTTCTGAAACTGGGGCATGAGGGAGCGGACTTCCTTTCCCACCTCTTCAATGAGGTGCTCTTCGTCCTCTTTTGTGAGCGCGTTGAAGACCGGTCTGTTGACCATGTTTTCAAGCATCCATTCGCGGGCGAACTCCCCTGTCTGGATTTCACGCAGGATCTCCTGCATGGCAAGGTAGCTTTCTGGGCCAATAACCCGTGGACCACGGGTGAGATCTCCATATTGTGCAGTATTTGAGATCGAATTACGCATCTTCGTAAAGCCTCCTTCGTAAATGAGATCAACAATCAGCTTGGTCTCGTGGAGTACCTCCAGATACGCCATCTCAGGTGCATAGCCAGCCTCGACAAGGGTCTCAAACCCGGCCTTGATAAGGGAGGTCATTCCGCCGCAGAGTACCGCCTGTTCTCCGAACAGGTCCGTCTCAGTCTCTTCACGGAAGCTCGTTTCCAGTACTACTGCGCGGGTTGCGCCAATCCCTTTCGCATATCCAAGGGCAATTTCCTGGGCATGACCTGAATAGTTCTGATGAACCGCAATAAGTGCCGGGACTCCTTTTCCTTCCTCGTACATCCTCCGTACCAGAGCACCGGGCCCTTTTGGTGCCACCATGATAACATCTACATCGGGAGGAGGAACGATCTGTCCGAAATGAATATTGAATCCATGGGAGAACATAAGGCATTTGCCGGTCGTCATATGGGGCTTTATCTCATTTTTGTATACTCCCCCCTGGTTTTCATCGGGGAGCAGTATCTGGACGACCTGTGCTGTTTTCACCGCTTCAGACACCGGATACACCCTGAAACCATCGGCCTTGGCAAGGTCCCAGCTCTTTCCCTGTCGGAGCCCTATGATGACGTCGAGGCCACTATCCTTCAGGTTCAGTGCCTGTCCTCTTCCCTGCGACCCGTAACCGATAACTGCGATACGTTTCCCATCGAAAACCGAAAGATCAGCATCGGATTCATAAAATTTCTTGATCATACTACGTCCAAGAGATATCGCTAACAGAGCACTTAAATATTATATAAAAAAATTACATTTCACACCCTGTCCAAAATACAATGAGCGGGAGCGATGCAATATTCACGAACTAAAGAATGCAAAGATGGGTCGAGATTTGCCAGACATCCAGTCAACAACCCCGGCAGTCCGTATCAACCTCACCCGTGTTGGCGTGAAGAATGTCAAGAAACTGGTTGAGGTTTCCCGGGGTGAGAAACGCCCGGTCATATTCATTTCCAATTTCGATGTTTTTGTTGATCTTCCGGGAAGTCTGAAAGGAGCGAACCTTTCGAGGAATTTTGAAGTTATTGACGAAGTTCTTCAGCAGGCAATCGATGGTGATGTTAAGGAGATCGAAGACCTCTGCAGCGTGGTGGCACGCAAACTGCTGGATCGTCATGAATATGCAGACCGGACGGAAGTTCTGATGAGAAGCCAGTTCATGGTCAAGCGGGAGACTCCGGTATCCCATACCAGTTGCCACGAAGTGGTGAAGGTCCATGCCCGTGCAGTTGCCAGGCGGACATTCCGTGATCCAATCGTTCGGAAGAGTATCGGTGCTGAAGTGACAGGTATGACGGCATGCCCCTGTGCACAGGATATCATGAAAGAGCGGGCGGTCTACGTCCTGAAAGACCTAAAAATCGAGGATGAAAAGATAGATGCATTCCTTCGCGAAGTTCCCATGGCAACCCATAACCAGCGTGGCCGGGGATTCCTCTGTATCGAAATAGATGATGATCAGCACGTAAAACTGGAAAAGATCATCAAGATTCTGAAGGACTCCATGAGCACCAATATCTTTGAATTACTCAAACGGGGTGATGAGAGCTATGTCGTTCTGAACGCCCATAAGAATCCCCGGTTTGTCGAGGACTGTGTAAGAGAAGTGGCAAAGAAAGTGCTTGCTGAATTCAGGGATCTTCCTGGCGATTCTCTCATTACCATCAAGCAGACAAACGAAGAGAGTATCCACCAGCATGATGCCTACGCGGAGCGCAGGGCTACTATGGCAGAGCTTTACGTCGAACTTAATGGCGAACAGAAATGAATCAACTCTGGCGATAGGTGCCATCAACAATTTTTTCTGACGCGGTGGGGTTGTGAATTTTCAAAAATCCCCTTCCGCTGCTGATTACCATTTCAGCAATATAATTTCCATATAAAATTAACTATTTTGGCATTTGAAGGCCATTTCGGACTGGAATAAGACACAGCTGATATATACAGGAGTGAATCTATTGTAAATGAACGTACTCTGTACGGTCATTCATCCATTGAGATGAGTTGTGTGGATTAACACCAGTACCGCAAAAACGAACAACTCAATAATATGAGGCGATACTATTGTCGAAAATTGTAGAGATATCCCCAACCACAAGGCATGAGGGGCACTCAAAGCTCGTCCTCAAAGTGGACGATGCGGGCATCATTGAGCGTGGTGACTGGCTCTCCATCACCCCTGTACGGGGTGTGGAGAAGCTTGCCATTGGCAAGACCATGGACCAGGTGCCAAAGATCGCATCACGCGTCTGTGGTATCTGTCCGATTGCCCATACGCTTGCCGGAATCGAGTCGATGGAAGGTTCTATCCGGTGCGAGATCCCGAGGGATGCCAAGCTCCTCCGTATCGTGCTGCAGTGTGCCAACCGGCTCCACAGCACTGCGCTGCACAATATCCTGATTCTTCCCGACTTCTATATCCCGGGAACGGATACGAAGATCAATCCGTTCACCCCCGAAGAACCAGTCCGGAGTGTCGCAAAACGGATCCAGAGACTCAGGGAGATAGGCCAGACGATCGGCGAAATCGCCGGCGGTGAGGCAGTCCACCCGAGTAATCCCCGTGTCGGTGGAATGTACAAGGCTTGTACCCCGCGTGCAAAGAGCAAGATGTACGATCTTGCAAAGGAAGGCCTGGTTCTTGCCCACGAGCAGATGGATTTCATGATTGCCGTGATCAGGAATATGCAGAAGCGAGACTGGACAGAGGTCGGCGGAAAACAGATCCCGCTGCCAAAGACCCTCGGATACCACAGCCAAGGCTACATGGCAGCCGATCCGATGTATGGCAGCTCAAACCTCGACGAGAACCCCGGCTGGGATCCACGGCGCTGGACCGATGTCAGGCCATGGGACTGGTACATGGGTGAGGGAGAAGTCAGCCTGGCAGATCCGAGCTACCCGATTGGCGGTACTTCCCCTGTCGGCACGAAAGTCAACCCCCAGATGGAAGCCTGCACCGGAGTCCCCTTATATGACGGTGCCCCTGTTGAGGTAGGGCCACGGGCAAGACTGGTCAAGTT
>JAKLGZ010000083.1 GCA_022710385.1 Methanoregula sp. | reverse complement strand
GAGTGGAATACCTCCGGAATACCATTATCGGGCCGGCAATGCCTTTCGCCTTCAGGATAGTCTATGTTCTGGAGGAGAAGAGGGCGGATGTTATCGGAGTGAAGGATGGACTTCCCGTATATTTTGAACCGTACGAGATAAAGTATGAATTTGCCCTGACCTTTCCCGACAGCGGTGAAAGTTACGAGATTTCAATGGATCTCCTGACAGTTTCAGGAAATTTTTGCCATTCCGGAGCGTCAGGAATACATCAGCTTGGTGCAGGGACACTCACGCTCTCAAGGGTCGATGGATCAGTTGCATACTGCGTCTGCCCACCTGAAGGACTCGAACTGAAAGACCAGGATCTCTTTCCCCAGTATTTCCAGAAGAGACAGATCCCCCAGAAATGGCTGATCATGAACCTCCCGATATCAGTTCCCGGGATACCCCCTATCGAATGGATATTTCGCGGGATGAAGGTATACGATTTTGATCCCAGACTCCTGAAGCGTGCAGTCCCTATCATGGGGAAGACCGAACTTGAGAAGGACGGGAGCAATCTCGCCATCGTGATAAAGAATATCCTTGAAGATCCGAAGAGAAAAACAGAATTTTTCAGCCTGATCAGGGAGATGGTCCCGTTCGTGGATGAGATAGCGGTGGAAAAATTCATGGACATGTCACTGTTCCTGAAACTGAAGGAAATTTACAGCAGGAACAAATTTCTCCCCGCATCCATGGTCTCCGATGGTACCATAAACATCCTTGCCCTCATCATCGCGCTCTATTTCGAGCACCGGCCGGTCACGATCATCGAGGAGCCTGAACGGAATATCCATCCGTTCCTGATCTCCAAGCTTGTTGAGATGCTCAAGGATGCCGCTTCATCGAAACAGGTCATTGTCACCACACACAATCCCGAGATGGTGAAACAGGTCGATATCGAGGACATTTTACTCATTTCAAGGGATGCAGAGGGATTTTCACGACTGAGCCGTCCTTTTACGAGAAAAGAGATACGTACGTTTCTTGAACATGAGATCGGCATCGAGGATCTCTTTATCCAGAACCTCCTGGGAATGGAATGAAGGAACGGCGCCTCTTCATTCTGGTTGAGGGGAACGACGATGAGCGGTTCTTCTCAAGGGTAGTAAAACCGCTTTTTGCTGACCTGTACACATCGGTTGAGATTGTCATGTATGCCTGCATGAAGAATGAGAAGGTGAACAGTTTCATCCGCAGCATCGGCGAAATGGGGCATGACTTCATCATGTGTGCCGATATCGATCAGGAACCCAATGTCCTGGCAAAAAAGCGCCTTTTAAACGAGAGGTATGATCTTTATGCAAATGATCATTTTATCATTATTGTACGGGAGATCGAGAGCTGGTACCTTGCCGGCATGGATGAGCGGGCACAGCATCGCCTTGGCATCAGGAGGTATGGGAGCACCAATCATATCACCAAGGAGATATTCAATGGCATGATCCCCCGCCATTACAAATCAAGAATCGCGTTCATGGGCGATATTATCACCTTGTTCTCGGTGCATGAGGCGAGGGAGAGAAACCGTTCTTTCTCTTTTTTCTGTCACAGATATCGTCTTCTTCCGGATGAAACTGACGTAAACACTCCTCCCCCGGCCTCTGAGGCAGAGTAGTATTCTTTTTTTCATGAGAGGGGGATATCTCCCAACCTCTTTTTGCCAAGTATTGGTGAAATCCGGGATGTGAGGGTAAAAGGCTTATCACTCCCGGATTCGAATAGAGGTATAGGTGGTTTCTGGTGCAGGTATCAATGAAACTGGAGATGAAGGACTCTCCCGGTCAGCTGGTGGCCGCGTTGAAGCCGATATCGGAAGTTGGCGGAAATATCATCGCGGTCATCCATCAGAGGGATGAGAAAGCTGAAGGAGATGTGCTGGGCGTCCAGATTGTGCTCGAACTGCAGGAACAACGTCTGGGGGAACTGCTTTCACTGATAAAGAGCCAGGGAGTCAATGTGCTCAGGCTGGGAAAAGAGCGGCTCCTGTATAAACAGACCATGATCATGATCGGGCATATCATGCATACCGATCTAGGAGATACCGTAGATAGGATTGACTGCACCGGGTTTGCAGAAGTGACCGAGCTCACCATGGTTATGCCTGCCATCAATGAACCCTCCTCCGCACGGCTTGTAATAAAAGCTGTCAACAAAGCTGACATGGAACAGGCTCTGGGCATCCTCCGCGGAGTCGCAAAAGAGAAAAATCTTCTCGTCATTGAGCCTCTGGAGGCAACGGGATGAAGATCGCTATCCTGGGAATGGGATCCGTCGGCCGAGGCCTCCTTGAAATGATCGATGGAAAGGAGCTCGGGCTTATGGTCACCGGTATTGCAGACTCAAAGAGTGCCCTCATGGACTCTGATGGTATCCATATCGAGGAAGTCCTGATGGCAAAACGCGAGAGGGGATACTGCGGTGACAAGAGCCTCTCGGCAGCTGATGTTGTCGAACGGTGCGATTACGATGTGCTCGTCGAGGTGACACCGACTGATGCAGATTCTGGTGAGCCTGCCACCGGTTTCATGAAAACAGCCATAGGGAGGGGAAAACATGTGGTCACCTCCAATAAAGGTCCCATTGCACTGCATTTCTCCACCCTGCAGTCCCTTGCCCGGAAACATGGGGTTGTCATACGGTATGAAGCGACGGTAGGGGGCGCGATCCCGGTCATGCATACCCTTGAGCATGGGCTTGCCGGCAACCGGGTGCTTGCCGTATATGGCATACTGAACGGAACCTCAAATTTCATCCTGACAAGAATGGCCGCAGAAGGTCTCACCTATGAACAGGCGCTCCTGGAAGCCCGGGAGATGGGATACGCTGAAGCAGATCCTACCTATGATGTGAAGGGAATCGATGCAGCCATCAAGCTCGTAATCCTTTCAAACACCATATGGAAGAGAAACGTGAAACTCTCTGACGTCACCATCACCGGGATAGACATGCTCACGAACGATGCGCTCCGGCTGGCAGAGGAGCAGCATTGTACAATCCGGCTGATTGCAGAGGCCATACCGGAAAAAGGAATTCTCAGAGTCGCTCCGCGAATCCTGCCGCGAACTCATCCTCTCGTGGTAGAGAACACCCTCAATGCAATAACGATTGACACGGATATGGCAGGAGAGATCACCCTCATCGGAAAGGGGGCAGGTTCGAGGGAGACGGCCAGTGCCTGCATTGGCGACCTCCTCTTTATCAAGGATAGCCATGCGAGGGGTAATTAAACGGAGACGGGAATTTCTCCATCTGATGAGAGTGTATACCGTCGAAAAGGGGTCATTTACCGTCACCGATGTCCAGAACGGGGCAGGGGTTCCCCGGAGTACGGCCCAGGACTGGATAACCCGTTTGGTTGACGAGGGGTGTGTCATCCAGCGCGAGAAAAAACAGGGGCGTTCACCTGCACGATACGCTACCATATCAGCCCTACCCCAGAGCGCCTGCAGGAAAATTTTTACCACTGTGGATGGAGATCAGGTTCAGATCTTTCACGAATGCCTGAGCGGGGGATGTGCCGCCTTCTGCGGGCATCATCATATGCTTGCCAATGGTGTGGTGAAGCAAGTGCGGAGGGACGGGCAGCTCCTCCGTGAATTCGCGCGGATTGGATATTCTGATGTGAAGATCGGGCTGCCTCCTTCCCCTGCAGTGGGTGTGGTCGGAGTCACCCGTGATGGAGATGATATCATACAGCATATCCGCTGTATCGGGGGCCCTGCATATTCTTTGACCGACATGATGGGGCATGCAGACGGAGTATGCGATATCCTGGTGAGAAGGGAAGGTACCATTGTGGTTGGTGCGGTCAGGACCCGCGCCCTTTCACACCTGATAATTGGCATCGATGACACTGACAGTTCGGAGGGAGGGGCAACCTTTGCCCTTGCGCTTGCCCTGCTCCAGTATCTTGGTGCGAGAAAGGGAGTGATCCCCATTGATCACCGTGTCGTCATGCTCAGCCCGGATATACCGTGGAGGACAGCCGGAAATTCATGCAGCTACATCGAACTTGCAACGACCCATGAATTAATTGGAAAGGTGGTGGAGCGGGCAATATTGTTCGTTGAGGACGAGGCTCTTTCAGGGGAATGGGGAATTGCTGTGAAACAGGGATTCTGTATCGATCCCCCTCTGAGATTATACGGCAAAAAGGCACGGGAAGAGATGGTTGGCAGGGAATTTGCAGAGGAGACGGCCGGAAAGCAGGGAATTACCTTGCATGGAGGCAGAGGCGTTATCGGGGCACTTGCTGCGGTTGCACTTTCCGGGCTCCCCAATGAGATTCTCCTCTCACCGGAACAAAATATTCCTCCTTAACACCTCATGATCTCAATGGATTCATTTTCGATACCGGATTGAGTTTACCTGCACCACCCTACTGTTACAAATCTCATTTCACGCTTCCATTTGGAACACGCAGGTCAATTTCGATGTATTGCGGTAACATTGAACAATGCTCGTGCTGATATCATCCTATGCGTATCGCAGAGGGCGCAAGCAGTGAGCTTTCCCCTGAACTTCTTGAGCGTATCGAGGTGTTCCAGAAAGGAGAGATTACTGAATATGAGATTTACCAGAAGCTTGCAGCACTTATCCCGGATCCCCACAACAGGATGGTCCTTGAGAAGATGGCGAGAGAGGAGCTCGGCCATTATTCATTCTGGAAACGGTTTAGTGGAAAAGATATGGGACCTGATAGGCTGAAACTGGTGTTCTATTACCTCGTTACCCGTATCTTCGGCCTGACATTTGGTATAAAACTGATGGAAAAACGGGAATCCGAGGCAGTGGAGACATACCGTGAAATCCTTGTGGTCATCCCGGAAACAGCCCGGATATTGGAGGATGAAAAGGAACATGAACATCAGATCGTCGGCATGCTCGATGAAAAGAGTCTCCGATACGTGGGATCGGTGGTTCTCGGTATCAATGATGCGCTTGTTGAATTTACCGGAAGCCTCGCGGGGTTTACCCTTGCCCTCCAGAATACCCAGCTGATTGCGGCAGCAGGATTGATCATGGGTATCGCCGCATCCCTCTCGATGGGGGCATCAGAGTATCTCTCCCAGAAATCAGAGAGGTCAGAGAACAATCCGGTGACCGCAGCGTTCTACACGGGGGGTGCGTATGTGCTGACCGTTGTGGTGCTGATTATGCCGTTTCTCCTGATGAATGGACCGCTCCAGGCATTTGCTGTCACCCTCACTCTGGCTCTACTCATCATCGTCCTCTTTACCTTCTATACTTCGGTGGCAAAGGATCTCCCCTTCCTGAAAAGATTCGCCGAGATGGCTACCATCAGTCTTGGTATTGCCGCCATTTCCTTTGTGATAGGGATCCTGGTTAGGGTTTATCTTAATGTGGAGGTCTGAACCGGAATAAACGGAAGGGGACGACATGGGGGCACACACCCCTTTGGATTGTTCTCTGATGCATACCACCTTAAAAGAGGGAAGAAGAGAATTTTGAAACGATTGGAAAAAGTTGGGGCCCTTTACTTTTTTGGAATAAATTTCGTTTTTGCCGCTCCACATACCGGACAAGTCCAGTCAGCGGAAACCGATTCGAATACCACTCCGGGGGTTACCCCCACATCTCCCTGTTCAGGGTCATAGATGTGACCACAGATGATACATATCATCTTTTGCATTACAAAACCTCGATACATCTGAATATGAGCCAGAGGATTTCTCAATGGCCTTTTTTTGTTACATCACTTTGAGCTGATAAAGGGGTTTTCGCGCATCCCTGAAATTAAACTTGGCCACGATAAGACCCGCTTCTTTGAGACGATTAAGTGAGTTGCGGATGGTCCTTGGTGAGAATGCAACACTCCCAACCATCTCGTTTAATGTCCGCGGTTTGCCATCCACCAGTAGAGAGAATACTGCCTTTGCTGAGGAGGGGAACTCCTCAATCGGTATTTCAGTTTCTGTCGTCATTTTTTAATTTCACTTCTTTCTCTTTTGTTGGTTTATCTCCTTTCTGTCACCTTGTCGCGTCGACCTCGATCACTCGCGGATTTCCCGAGAGGAAATGCTTGGTCACATCGTAGTTTCCGAGGGTCACGC
>JAKLGZ010000082.1 GCA_022710385.1 Methanoregula sp. | reverse complement strand
CATGATCATCCTCCGCTGCCGCGCCTGCAACGGGACAGGCGAGGTCACCAATGAGCAGTACAGGATCTGCCAGGCACTCAAGTCACATGCCGCAAAGCGGTACTTCCATTATCCCATGGAAGAGGTGGCAGGAGACGAGAACGAGCAGCAGAAACATGATGCCTGCAATGGTGTCCCGGAGAAAGTGGACTGCCCCATCTGCGAGGGGGCAGGTGAGGTATCCTTTGAGGAGGATGACTGGGAACTGAGAATCGTTGCCGATGAGGATGACCATCTCGAGGAATAGGCCGTTTTTTTATGCAGTGGATGTATGGATTGGTACCTTTCCAATACCAGCTTCGTTAAAGATCCCGTAGCTTCTGCCCGAACTCCGGGAGGAAATCCTTTTTCCGCGACATGACCCCGGGAAGATGTACCGGCTGGGCATCGAGGCCGAGCGAAGAGAGGACAACAAGGTCCCCGGCGGCAAAGAGGTGGCTGTGGTTCCCGATGACATTGGTGAACAGCACGAGGTAGAGATCGGCTGCATCCTCCTTTCTGAGCCGTTCAAGAACGGCCCGGATCTCATCGTTGCGGCCCTGGAGGAATTCATCGGATGCCATCATCACCTGTGAGATGACAACCTCCCTCCCGAACAGCGAATACCGCTTCGTGTCCCGGGAGAGGAGAGCGGGGAGGGGGGTATGGTCAAGATCCATCCCCTTCTGGATCAGCTCTGTCCCGAACCCGACCGGATCAAGGCCGCATATTCCCGCAAGGTACGCCACCGCCTTTTCATCTGCTGGGGTAGTCGTGGACATCTTCAGCACCAGGGTATCCGAGAGGATCCCGGCAAGGAGGATCCCGGCGACCGGGCGGGACGGGTCCTTTCCGGCCTCCATGAACTTCATCGCGATGATGGTGGAGGTGGAACCGACGGGCTCATTCTGGAACCTGACCGGTTTCAAGGTCGTGATCGCCCCGAGCCGGTGGTGATCGATCACTTCGAGGATCTCGGCTGCCTCGATCCCGTCCACCGCCTGCCCGTATTCGTTGTGGTCGAGGAGGATCACCTGTTTCTGTATCTCGCCAAGGAGGGTATTCCGCGAGATCGTGCCAAGGAGCCTTCCCTCCTTGTCTACCACGCAGGCAGTCCGGTACTTTGAATCGGTAACAGCCTTCTTTGCATAGGTGAGGGTGTCATCGAGCCGGAGGACCGGGACATCCGTGGCAAGGACAGAGCCTGCCGGCAGCGAGAGGTGCACCATCCTCCCGACCGAAAAGGCATCGAGCGGGCTTGCCAGGATTGAGACCCCCTTCGCTGCGGCAGCATCGAGCGTGCGGCTCCCGGCAGGGGCTCCTTCTGCAATCACGAGAGCTGCTATCCCCGAGGAGATGAGGGCGAGCTGGGCAGGCTCGTTGTCTCCCACCACGGCAACATCCTCTGGTGTCAGCCGGGAGAGGGCAACGTGGAGGGCATCGATCACGATCTCCACCCTCCCGCAGATCTCGCGTTTCCCCTCGACACAGATGCGGGCGTCCAGGATCCGTGCAAGCGTCCCAAGGGCGATGGGGCCGATGGAGAGCGATGCATCGCGCCTGGGAGTCACATATGCCTTTGCTAGCCCGTGCTCGCTGACGAGCCCGAGGAACTTCCCTTCGTTGTCAATGATCGGGATGTTCCTGATCTCGTACTCGTCCATCATGGCCGCGACATCGATGGTGGGCATGTCCGCAGGAGCCTTCTGGGTATAGAAGAACGGAATATCGCCGACATGCGGCTCGACGCTGGATATCTCGAGCGGTGCAGTGAGGCCGAAGTATCCCAGGGCAAACCTGGTCTCGGCATTCAGGTCCCCCGAGTACGAGGCGATGTACCGGCCCGGTTCCCGGGAGTTGAGGAGATCGGTATACCCGATCACGCTCCCGATGCTGTCAGTATCAGGCTGGCGGTGCCCGATCACGTACACCTTCTGCACAATCTCTCCCTTCGCGCTTATCCCACTATAATGTGAAGTACACAGGTTTAACCCTCACCTTCGGATCAGCCCGGGAATACCGCAGAGCGAATCACGGTAAAAACCTGTCACCGGAGATTACCATGATGAGGATATCTATATGCTTGGAGGAGAGATTTGATCCCGCAGAAAGAATGAAAAAGATCGTTATCCGCGGGGCTCGGCAGCATAACCTCAAGAATATCACTGTCGAGCTGCCGCGGGACCAGTTCATCGTCATCACCGGCCTCTCCGGTTCAGGCAAGTCCACGCTCGCGTTCGATACTATCTATGCCGAAGGCCAGCGGCGATACGTGGAATCGCTCTCGGCATACGCCCGGCAGTTCCTCGGACTGATGAGCAAGCCGGACGTGGATGCCATCGAGGGGCTCTCCCCGGCCATCTCCATCGAGCAGAAGAGCACCAGCAAGAACCCGAGGAGCACGGTCGGCACGGTCACCGAGATCTACGATTACTTACGACTCCTCTTCGCCCGGATCGGGACCGCATACTGCCCGGTGCACAACATCCGGATCGAGTCGCAGTCCCCTGAACGGATCGCGGATACCATTAGGGAAAAGATGACCGGGACCGTTACCATCCTCTCCCCGGTGGTCCGGCAGAAGAAGGGCACCTACCAGCAGCTGATAAAAGACCTGAACCGCGAAGGATACCTCCGGGTGCGGATCAACGGCGAGATACAGCGCACCGATGAGGAGTTCACACTCGAACGCTACCGGAAGCATGACATCGAGATCGTTATCGACCGCTTGGATCCTTCAGACCGTTCCCGGCTTGCGGAGGCGTGCGAGGCTGCCCTCGCCAGGTCGGGCGGGCTGTTGATTGTCATGGATGAGGCAGGGGACGACACCCTGTTCTCGGCTACCATGGCGTGCCCGGTCTGCGGGGTCACCTTCGAGGAACTCCAGCCACGGATGTTCTCGTTCAACAGCCCCTTCGGGGCGTGCGAGGAGTGCAACGGGCTTGGGATAAAGATGGAATTTGACCCCGACCTGATCATCCCGGACCGGTCCCTCTCGATTGCTGACGGAGCGGTCGCCCTGTACCGGAACTTCCTTGATGGCTACCGGAGCCAGTATCTTGCCGCGGTAGCCCGCCACTACGGGTTCTCCATCTTCACCCCGATCGTGGAGATCAGTGAAGAGCAGTACAATGCCCTGATGTTCGGCTCTGACGAGAAGATCAAGTTCTCCATGAGCATGAAGAACGGTGAGGGGCACTGGGCTCATACCGGATCGTGGGAGGGACTCCTCCCCCAGGCGCAGCGCCTCTACCACCAGACCCAGTCCGAGTACCGGAAACGCGAGCTCGAACGCTTCATGCGGATATCACCCTGCCAGCGCTGCGGGGGAAAGAGGCTCAAGGAGAAGGTCCTCGCCGTCAGGGTGCAGGACAAGTCCATCATCGATATCACCGATATGCCCGTTGGGGACTGTATCCGGTTCTTCCGCGACCTCGCCCTGACCGAGAAAGAGGCAGAGATCGCACGGCAGATCCTGAAAGAGATCAATGCACGGCTGGACTTCCTCGAGAAGGTCGGGCTCGGGTACCTCACCCTCTCACGAAATGCCGGCACCCTTTCTGGCGGGGAGGCGCAGCGGATCCGCCTGGCAACCCAGATAGGGTCCAACCTGATGGGGGTGCTGTATGTGCTTGATGAACCCTCCATTGGCCTCCACCAGAAGGATAATCAGAAGCTGATCGATACACTCCGGAGGCTCCGTGACCTCGGGAACACGCTCGTCGTGGTCGAGCATGATGAGGATACGATAAGGAGCGCCGATTATGTCGTGGACATGGGGCCGGGCGCCGGCCTGCATGGCGGGTACGTGGTTGCGGAAGGAACCCCCGGGGAGATTGAAGGGAGCAGCGAATCCCTCACCGGGCAGTACCTCGCGGGAAAACTGAAGATAAACGTCCCGAAGAAACGACGGAAGAACTCCCGGTACCTCAGAATTTCCGGCTGCCAGGAGAACAACCTTAAAAACATCGATGTCAGGATCCCGCTCGGCGTCTTCACGGTGATCACCGGGGTGTCCGGGAGCGGCAAATCGACGCTGATCTATGATACCCTGTACCAGGCGCTCCAGAAAAAGCTGTACAAGTCCCGGGTCACTCCAGGGAAGTACCGGAAGATCGAGTTCGACTCCGAGGTCGACAAGGTGATCGTGATCGACCAGAGTCCGATCGGAAAGACACCCAGGAGCAACCCTGCCACCTACACCAAGGTCTTTGACGAGATCCGTCAGGCGTTCGCCGGGACCAAGGAAGCTAAGGTCCGTGGCTATAAACCGGGAAGGTTCTCGTTCAACCTGAAGGGAGGCCGCTGCGAGGCCTGCGAGGGGGACGGGCTGATCAAGATCGAGATGAACTTCCTCCCTGACGTCTACGTCGAATGCGAAGAGTGCCGGGGCAGGCGGTATAACCGCGAGACGCTCGAGGTGAAGTACAAGGGGAAGTCTATCGCCGAGGTTCTTGACATGACCGTCGAGGAGGCGCTCACCCACTTCGAACACCTCCCGGTCATCCGGAACAAGCTCGAGACTCTCTCCGCGGTCGGCCTCGATTACATCAAGCTCGGGCAGAGCTCGACCACGCTCTCGGGAGGGGAAGCACAGCGGATCAAGCTCACCCGGGAGCTTGCCAGGAAAGCAACGGGAAAGACCATCTATCTCCTCGATGAACCGACCACGGGGCTCCATTTCCATGATGTCAAGAAGCTGATCGCGGTGCTGAGCGAACTTGTGGAGAAGGGAAACACCGTGGTGGTGATCGAGCACAACCTTGATGTGATCAAGTCAGCCGATCATATCATCGACCTCGGCCCTGAAGGGGGTGATGCCGGGGGGTACATCGTCGCGACCGGGACACCCGAGGAGGTTGCGGCAAACCCGGAGAGCCATACCGGCCGGTTCCTCCAGAAGATGTTTGCATGATCGAGATCGCCACCCTCCCCCATGCACCGGGATGCTACCTGTTCAGGGGCAGTGGTGGCACGATCCTCTATATCGGGAAAGCAAAGGACCTGAAAAAAAGGGTCAGCAGCTACTTCCGGAAGCGTGACCTCGATCCGAAGACCAGGCTGATGGTCGAGGCCGCGGAGGATCTCGACTATATCGTGACCAAAAACGAGGTCGAGGCGCTGATCCTTGAAAACAGCCTGATCAAGAAGCACCAGCCCCGGTATAACATCGACCTGAAGGACGCGAAGGCCTATGCCTACCTCCAGCTCACCGATGACCCTTTTCCGGCCATCAGGATCGCCAGGAACCCTTCAGGGAGGGGGACGTTCTTTGGCCCCTTCGTCTCGGCAGCCGAGCGCGAGTATATCCATGACCTGCTGAAACGGACCTTCAGGCTGCGGACCTGCAAAAAACTCCAGAAACGGGGCTGCCTCCGCTACCATATCCACACCTGCAGTGCCCCCTGCAGGGGGGAGATCAGCAGCGATGAGTACGCTGATCTAGTGAGGAAAGCAACCTTAGTGCTCAAGGGAAGAACAGGGGAGCTTCTGGCGACCCTGAAACAGGAGATGGCAGCGCGATCGCAGAAGGAGGATTTCGAAGGAGCGCTCGTCATCCGGGACCAGATCCAGGCCCTCGAACACCTCTCATACCGGCAGGACATCACCAGGAGGAAAGAGGGGGACGAGGATATCATCAGCTATCGGGCTTACCAGGGAACCGTGCACCTGATGTTCTTCAATGTCTACCGGGGGACCCTGGGGAATAAGAGCGAGTTCTCCTTTGAGGAGCACCCGGATTTTTTTGAAGAGTTCCTTGTCCAGTACTACTCCGACAACCCGGTACCGTCCGAGATCATCCTGCCTGAACCGATCAGCGAACCGGTCGCAGAATTCCTCACCCTTGCCCGGGGAAAGCGGATGACCGTGACGGTGCCGAAGATCGGGGCAAAGAGACGGCTCCTCGACCTTGTCGAAAAGAACATCGAGACCGTGTTCTATGCCGGGGAGATGCGCGTGATGGAGCTCCAGGAGGCCCTCGGGCTGGATTCTCCGCCGGAGGTGATCGAATGCTTTGACATCTCCCACCTCTCAGGATCCTCGGTGGTGGGATCCATGGTCCGGTTCAGGAATGGAAAACCGGAGAAGAAGGAGTACCGGCGGTTCAGGATAAGGACGGTGGAGGGGATCGATGATTCGAAAGCCATCGGCGAGGTGATCAGCAGGAGATATTCACGGCTCCTGAAAGAAGGAGCACTATTGCCCGACC
>JAKLGZ010000081.1 GCA_022710385.1 Methanoregula sp. | reverse complement strand
CAGTCCACGGGGTTGTCCCATCATTTTGAATTTCACCGGGGGCGTCTCCTCATCCATGGTGATGATCCATTGCAGATTGCAACCGTTGCAGCCAGGGTCTTCGGGATTGTTGAGGTTGCTGTCTGTCACCAGACCTCTCTCTCTCTCGATGAGATCGCTACAGAGGCTGCGCGGACGGCCGCGAAACGACTCAGCAGAGGGGCGAGGTTTGCGGTCAGGGCACGCAGGCAGGGGGTTTCCGGGATCACCAGCCAGGAGATAGCAGCCGGTGTGGGATCAGTCCTTTGTGATGCCTATCCCCATTCCAGGGTAGATCTGTCGCATCCTGAATACGAAGTATTCATCGAAGTGCGTGACTTCGGTGCGTTGATCTACGATGAGCCGTTACCCGCCCCGAAAGGGCTCCCATGGGGAACGCAGGGAAGGGTGCTCTCGTTGCTTTCTGCAGGGATCGACTCTCCGGTTGCTACCTGGCTCATGATGAAGCGAGGGTGCGAAGTGACATCGCTTCATATTGACGGTGGGGCATATGCCGGCAGGGATGTCCGTCCGACTGCTGAACGCCACCATGCAGTCCTTTCTGGCTGGTGTGCAGGCTTTCCCATGGAGTTGCTGGTGGTGGACGCAGAGCCCTTTTATGACGCAATCATGAAGAAAGGACCAGCACGGTACCGTTGCGTTCTGTGCAAGCGCTTCATGCTTGGCCTTGGGAGTGCGATAGTCAAAGACCGATCTTTCGAAGCATTGGTCACCGGTGACAGCCTTGGTCAGGTAGCTTCCCAGACCCTGACCAACATGGCAACCATCTCGGAAGCGGCAACAGTGCCTCTGCTGCGACCCCTGATCGGCTTTGACAAGGAGGAGGTGGTCGGTATCGCACGGAATATCGGGACTTTTGATACCACTCAAGGTGATCTCGCATGCCAGGCAGTGCCGCGAACGCCTGCAACGGCTGCCCGCTCCAAAGAGATCCGGGAAGCCGAAGATCTTGTGGGAATGAATGAGCTGATATCAGGTGCCATGGACCGGCTGTCCATCATCCAGGGGCTCAATGGGAAGATCGTCCCTTAAATCATTGCGGGTACCTCATCTGCCGCGGAAAGCCATGCAATCCATGTTTCTTGGTAATATCGAAAAGCGGGAGGGAAGATGTATTTGCGCTATGAATGCCCCCCTTGCAATCCTTCGTGTTTTAATTGAAGAATCGGCAGAACATCAGGAATGATACGATATACTTGTCATTGGGCGACAGTCCCCGTGACGTTTACTTCTGGCGGGACCTCCTTCTGCTCGACAAAAACCGGCTCCCCTTTGTCGGTAAGGGATTTGGGCTGCGGGGAAATCCCAATAAAAGAGCAGTACCCGTGAGAACAGGCTATGGCTCCCCTGTCGATTGGTGAGAAGAGCCGGTCACGGTTTCCCTCATCAGTCAACCAGGCATCGATCGCATCCTTCTCGATGCCAAACGTATAGCCATTCCACTGTCCGTACGCACATTCTATGATGAGATCCCAGGGATTGATGCCAAATCTGGATTTCATTAAAATGGCCGTGCTCCCTGTCTCAGGATTCTTGTAATCCAGATACCGATAGGTAGCCATGTCTTCTGCCCTGGCAATAGCCAGTTGATAGGCCTGTTCATCGAAAGGAACAGGCAGGATTCCCCCCGAGACACGGATCTGGTTTAAGTATATCATCGCCTCCTGTGAATCTGCAGGGGTACTCTCCACCTTGATAAATTCACGGGAACCCTGACTGATCAGCCCCCCAACAACAGTAATGATACCATTGACACTGGAAAGGAATGCGACCTTTGCACCGGGGACCAGGAAAAGAAGCAGGATGATGGCTCAGATAACAACTCCAATCACAATCGCAGCGAGCAATCCCTTGCTCAGCCTGGTGCTCTGATTCGTATCAGCGGGTGCTGGAGTAACAGAATGGCCATTACTTAATTCATATTCCTCGAGATGGAGCCCGTTTACAATCGCATCCATGTCCTGGATACGGAGCGTATACCCGGAATCAGGAAACCTCATTGTATCGAGGAGGGAGTCGGCTGTAACAATCCGGAACCATTTCACCCTCCGGAAATCGATCTGACCGTCAGGATAGACAGTTCCCCGGGAGAAATAGATCCAGGATCTGAGCTTCCTGAGGTTATTGCCATTGATATGAGGGAGGTGCTCCTCGTAAATGGGGATAAGGCGGTCGATCAGGTCCTGTCGCTGGAGTTTTGCCTGCACGAACAGGTTTGGCAGGGGGATATTCCCGTCCTTTGTCATCACATCCCAGGGCCCGTTCTCGAGGCCATGGACTCTGCCGGAGAATGCTTTCAGCTCGAGGATTATGGGACCTGACCGCGTGAGGAGTACGCAATCAAGCTGCCTGTTGGCGACCAGGACATTCGTGAGAATGTATACCGGCTCTTTTTGGTACTCTTTCCTGAGTAGTTCAACAATCTCCTTCAGCTGGTGGTACTCATGTTCGAACCGGATCTTCTCCCCACGAAAAAAACGGATACCCATTTGTAACTGTTCCTGCGCTCCCTTTTCCTTATGTTCTATATTGCTTCCTTTTTCATTAATCTAATCGTTTCCAACTAAAAAGGAGGCATGGAGGCCGGTTTCTCTGGATGGCAGAAGCAATGACGCGGATGCACGGCGTTATTATCATCCCTGAACCGTGATCAATCTGAAGGATTATCAGGAGGAGAAAGGTGCATGAAATGGAAAGGCTGGGACCGGGTGCGGCTTGATCCGGAAACCGGCGCTGTGAGGTTTCAGGGTTCACCCGCGCCATTGGTCGATGCAATTGCCCCGATCATTGTCTCTGCAAGCCGTTCCACCGACATCCCGGCACTGTACGGAGACTGGTTCATCGAGCGTCTGAAACAAGGGTATGTGACATGGAAGAGTCCGTTTGATGGCCGGATCATACCCGTCTCTTTCGTCAACACCAGGGTGTTTGTGTTCTGGTCGAAGAACCCACGCCCGTTCATCCCTTCGCTTGCCAATCTCACCAAAGATGGACGGCAGAGTCTCTTTCTCTTTACCCTGAACGATTATACAAGGGAAGATCTTGAACCCGGAATTCCTCCGCTCGGAGAACGGATCAGGACCTTTGCTGAGATCTCCTCCCTGATCGGACGAGGCAGACTCACGTGGCGGTTTGATCCGCTCCTGGTGAGTGATACGGTAACGATCGATGACCTGCTGGAAAGGATCGGAAGCATCGGCGATCAGATTGCACGGTTCACTGAACGGCTGGTCATCAGCTTTATCGATATCGCCAGGTATCCGCGAGTGCAGAGGAACCTCGCGAAGTGTGGACTCTCCGGAATCAGGGAATTCTCATCAGAAGAGATACGGCTGTTTGCATCAGGGCTTTCGCAGCTGAACGAAGAATGGGGGCTCGAGATACTGGCCTGCGGCGAAGAAATTGACCTTACTGGGTATGGCATTGCTCATGGCGAGTGCATCTCGCTTGATCAGATCGCCAGGGAATTCTCAAGTGACCAGTATCTTATGGACTTCCTGTTACCCCCGCGCGAATCTGCAACCAGAGAAAGGCGAAAACGCGAGCTGAAGGATCCAGGTCAGAGAAGCAGGTGCGGATGCGTGGTGAGTAAGGACATCGGCTGTTATTCCACGTGCATCCATGGGTGCCGCTACTGCTACGCAACCTCATCGCCTTTCCGTGCAGAGAAGAATTACCAGATCTACTGCGAGGACAAGGGAAGGGGCATTATTCATCCTGGCATCATCGGATAGTCTCTTCAATGGAGTCTCTGGAAGTCTCCAGACCATCCCAGAATGAACAGAGGGCGTTCCAGATGCGCTCACCGGAGAAGTTCAGGTTTTCCTGGTCGATCACCGAAAAGGCCGGATCCGCTTCGCCCCGCTCGTAAAGATCCCGGTTCACCTCGACCTGGATCCATGGGATCCCTTTGTGCCAGAAGTGAGCATTCGTGATAAATCCCCCTGAGAACGGACGGTTGATGGCAACTTCTCCCTTTGCGCCAAATTCTTCACGGAATGCCGTGGCGAGAGCCTGGATCCATGCGGAAGGGCAGGTAGAGAGACTTCCTGGCCGGGGTTCTCCCTGAAGGTCACCATTATTTCCAAGGCAGATAAGAGGACGCTCTCGCCCTGCATCCCTGTGGCCGGGAGGACCATGCGGGAGCATGGAGTGGCAATCCAGTGCGAAAGCGATCTGGCCTGGATCCAGGTATTGATCGACAGCTGCATGATAGGGGAAGTAATGCTCCATTAATAACTGATGGACGATTCTGATATCAGGAATGGATCCGTTTCTGTATACCGGGGTTCCAAAAACGGTCTTCTGCTTGATCACCCCATCGGGATGTTTCGGGGGAAGATGGTACGGGGCTCGGTTCAGATCCACGATCATTCTCGAGATGTCTGTATCAAGAAAGGCGGACACCCGTTCACGGAACCGGTACAACGCCCGGGTTGCGGGATCACTGTAGAAAACGAGTTCGGATTTCGTGAGGCATACCATTTCACTCACTTCTGCCGGGACTCGTATTCCCCCGTGAGGTATAGAGATCAGGAACGGGTGTCGACTCATTTAGTGTACGGATTTGGGACGCCGGAAGATGAACGTTCGGGTATTCCTTCCCTGCGTGACGATCACGAACTTTATGGTTCTTTCCCGCAAAATAAAGGATCAATCGTCCTGTGTTGAGGCAAACCGATGAAGGCACCACCACATTTCATACGGAACAATGAGGAATGGATCATATGGCTCCTCGAGGCCGAATTCTCAGGATCTGCAACTCCCCATGCCCTCTCTTCCCGTACAGGGATATCCCTTGACACCATCCATGACAACTTCCTCTACATGGAGCGGGTGGGTCTGCTCTCGATCGAACGTGACCCTGACAAAAGATACCCGGAAGAGATCGCGAGGGTGAACCTCACCGAGAACAGCCTGAGGGTCTATGACGAACTGAAAATCAGGCCTGATCCCGGCGACCTCTTCTGAACCGGGATTCACGAGGAGATCCTGTTGTTTTCAGGGATCCCATCGTCTCCGGATGAAACAGAACGGGGGAGATGATGCGACACCCAAATGTGAGTGGTATGCAAAGAAAGATGCCTGTCCCCTACGAGATGCGATGGCGGATAGCAGCGAACATCGCTGCCAGGATCCCGTTCGCCTATGGCATGGTGTTCCGGGAGGTTGTCGGTGCTGATTACGACCGGCTGGAGCAGCAGGTCTGGGTCGCCCTCGCTCACGAGGCAAAGGAGGTGGCCTGGACGTGTTCACTGCCCGTGGGGGACTCCCGGGAACTTATTTCGACCCTAGAGATTTTAAACGTAATTTTTTTCGGCCCGGAGTTCAAGTCCGAGCATATCTCGTTTGAAAACGATCGTTCTGTTCTACTCATACGCAAGTGCCCATTTCTGCTCCGGCAGCAAGAGCTGTCCGAACCCCCGGCTGACATATTCAACCGTTGTCTTGCCTTCTCTATCGCACTTGTCGAGGAATTGAATCCTCTATATACCCTCAGGTTTGTCAGGGCGATGTGCCAGGGGGACCGGAACTGCGAGATGAAGGTCGTTTTCAGGAAAGATATCGAGGAGGCTGAAAAAACGGGTTAATCGCGGGAGTACCGTCACCCGATCCGGCAGCTCCCCCTCCCCTGTTTTTCATAGAACTGCTGGTGATATTCCTCTGCCGGGTAAAATGGGCCGGCAGGCACAATCTCCGTCACCACAGGTCGTCTCACATAGCGACCGGATTCGGCGAGTCTCTTCCTTGATTCTTCTGCCAGGATCTTCTGTCCAGGGGTATGGTAAAAAATGGCAGACCGGTAGTTGGTTCCATAATCAGGTCCTTGCCGATTGAGCTGGGTAGGATCATGGATCGACCAGAACAAGTCGAGGAGTTCCCGGTATGAAACAGTTCCAGGATCGAACACAACCTCAACTGCCTCGGCATGACGGGTCTTCCCCGAGCACACCTCCTCGTAGGTCGGATTTTTTGCGTGTCCCCCGGTATATCCGACGCGTGTTGAGATCACGCCCTTCACCTCCCGGAATGCTGCCTCAACACCCCAGAAGCATCCGGCAGCAAATGTGGCCTTCTCTCCACTCTCCATAGTATCGCATGAACACTAGTCAGGTATCAAGGTGTGTTTGGGGGAACCGGGAAAGGTGTTCCGGACGAGCATCAGGAGCCTTCCTGGAACAGGGAGGATCTCTTCAGGAATCATGCCTCCCTGAAATTAATGTGGATGTGTTTTTTATACCGAAAATGGGGGTATCCTGGCCCCCCTGTCGAACCTGGACGATTATCGTGAGAACAATCCGATCAGCGAACCGTTCCCCAGAATATGCCCCT
>JAKLGZ010000080.1 GCA_022710385.1 Methanoregula sp. | reverse complement strand
AAATCTTGCCCTGGGTCTGGTAGAAGTACACGTTCGTGAGGGCGCCGACCGTGAAAGCCACACCAGTCATCATCAGGATGAAGGGGCCACCGACCAGCACGGCCCTGTTGAGGGACCGGTTGTCCTTTGCCGTCATGAACCTGACCACCAGCTGGGGTTGTGCAAGGACACCGATCCCCACTCCAAGCACCAAGGTGGTGATGACCGTATACCAGATGGGCGATCCGAGATCGGGCATTACGGTCCAGCCGTTCATCCCCTGCTCTGCCAGCTTGACCGGGACCAGATCTGCCATGTTTGTCAGTGCAGTATTGGCCACGGAAACTCCTCCGAGGAGGAGATAGGTGGCAATGAGGAGGAATGTCATGCCGACAAGCATGATGGCGCCCTGGACCGCGTCAGTGTACATGACCGCGATCAGGCCACCGAATACGACATAAATGGCCACGATGAGTGCAAAACCGATCAAAGAAATGCCATAGGATATCCCGAGCGTCTCCTTGATGAACTGGGCTCCGCCGATGAGCACTGCTGCGGTATAAAGGGGCATGCCAATGAGAATGATCACCCCGGTCAGAACCTGCATGAACTGGGACTGGTAGATCTTCCCCATCAGGTCCGGAAATGTGATAGCCTTGAGCCGCTGCCCTATCTCCCGCGTCTTTTTTCCGAAGACGATGAAAGCGATCAAGATCCCCACCCCTATATTGAAGACCGTGAGCCAGATCAACCCCATCCCAAGGTTTGCTGCCTGTCCACCGAAGCCGACGATAGCAGAGGTGCTGATAAACGTCGCCCCGTACGAGAGCGCAATCACGACAGGATGGGCATTCCTGCCGGCGACAAGGTAATCCTCAGTATTTCTGGTTTTCTTGTATCCGATGTAGCCTAGGATGAGCATGATCACCACATAGATTGCAGTGACAACAACGACCATGGTAGTGCTGACAGCCATTCGTCAATCGCCTCCTTGATTCCAATACGCGTAACCGTATATCATACAAGCAAGGGCGAGTGCTAGGCAGAGCAGATACGCGATCCAGATCTGCGGGTCAGGGATTCCAAACATGTTACAAACCTTCTGGTAATCTCATGAAGTGTCCATTACAGGGGAACCGGCTCGAAAAGCTGGTCCCCTACCTAAAGAAGAAAATAAAAAATACGGATGATTGCTGCAGGACCGATTGTGAGTTGATATCCTGTAAGCGGGACATTCCGGTTTACCTGATCTTTCAGGTCACTCTTTTTTCTATTTAAGCCTTTTTTAATTGTTCCGAAGCAAATCACGGAAATCTCCCGGGATTCTCTCTCGCAGGAATAAACCCCTGCCTGGAGGCTTGCACAGGGAGTGTCCGGAAAATACTCACTTTCAGTGAATGGTTCTCTTTTCTTGGGCCGGACAACCGTATTTTTCCGGCCGAAAACCAGATGAACCGTCCGGCTCCATATGGAGGTAGCGTATATGGATACCTTTTCCCGTTTGCACGAGGGGCTCAGGCAGGTCCTTGCTCATCGGATCGGATGGAGCGAACTCCGGGCTGTACAGGAGAAGGCCTACGAAGCCGTCAGTGGCGGGAACGATGTACTGGTCATCGCACCGACTGCTGGCGGAAAGACCGAGGCAGCACTCATCCCTGTCGTGGATGGGATTCTGAAGGGTGGATTTTCAGGGGTAGCTGCCCTCTATCTTGCCCCCCTCAAGGCACTGATCAACGATCAGGAGGACCGGTTCTCCAGCTTCTGCCTGCCCACCGGCCTCGAGGTCCTGAAATGGCATGGGGATGTTCCGAAGGGTGACCGGGCATGGAAGGATAATGAACCCCCGCATATCCTGATGATCACACCTGAATCCCTTGAAGTACTCCTCATGGAGCGGGAGCTCTCTCTCGGGCTCGCTCACCTCCGCTACCTCATCATTGACGAGCTCCATGCATTCGTTGAGTCGGAACGGGGTGTCCAGATGCGGGTGCTGATCGATCGCCTGGACCGGATTTCAGGGAGAAAGATCCAGCGGATCGGCCTTTCTGCCACGGTAGGAAATCCCGAAGAGATCCTTTCCTGGCTGTCCGGGAGCAGGCATGGGGAGGTGCTGGTCCGTATCCCTGCACCCCCTCAACCGAAGAGATTTACCTTCGTAGTTGAGGAGAAGGAATCCGCAAGGGCCAGTGCTCTCGCCCGGATTGTCCGAGGGAAGAAAGCGCTGGTATTTGTAAACAGCAGGAGTGATGCCGAGGCCGTGAACACCGCTCTCGCCGGCAGGGTCGATCAGCTGCTGGTCCATCATTCATCCCTGTCTCCGGAGATGCGGCGTGAGACCGAGAGGGCGTTCTCCGAATATGAGAGTTCCTGTATCATCTGCACGAGCACTCTTGAGCTGGGTATCGATATCGGGAATCTCGACGTGGTGGTCTGCATCGGCCCCCCCCCCAGTGTCTCCTCGTTCCTCCAGAGGATGGGAAGGAGCGGAAGAAGAGGGAAGCCTCCCTATGTCGCCTGCATCCTGAAGGATGCCTGCGAACTCCTCTGCATGGTTGCCGTGATCGAATCAGCGAGCAGAAAGGAAGTGGAGCCGCTACATCCTCCTAAAAAACCGTATAATGTGCTCGTCCAGCAGGTCCTGCTCGAGATAGTCAGGAAACGGAGAACCTCACAGTCCCATATCAGGAGATTTGTCAGGGGTCTCTTTGCCTTCAGGGAGATAAAACCCCGGGAGATCGATGCCCTGCTTGGTGTTCTTGACGACTTCGGCATCCTGGTCGGTGATGGGGACATGCTGATGCCCGGGCCGGGGGCAGAGTCGTCATTCGGGAGATCCAACTGGAAGGACCTCTTCTCAGTCATAAAAGGAGGGAGTGAGTTTCGTGCGGTGACCCCTGATGGCGAGATGATAGGGACACTTGACGCACGTTTCGTCGCAGGAAAAAACAGGAAGAGTTTCACCCTTGGGGGAAAGAGCTGGACCTTCGTGAAGAGCGACGACTCGCACGAGCTGGTGGTGGTTGTTCCTGGAGAGGGGGAGAAGAACGAAATATTCTGGACCGGTGGAAGGACGGGGTTCTCTCCTCTTGTCTGCCAGGCAGTCGGCCGGATCCTCTCAACCGGGGGATCGATGCTCCCCCTGCCCGAACCTGAAAGAGCACTTATTTCCGGTGTCATCGATGCTTTGCCTGAGCTTATCCCCCGGGGAATTTGCATTCTGGAGAAACCTGGAAAGAGGAACTATGATGTCACCATCCTTACCTTCAGGGGCAGGATGTTCAACGGGATACTCGCCAGCCTGATCCGGTCCGAATCTGATAGAAGACTTACGGTGAGTTACCATGATTTTTCCGTAACGATCAAAAATGCCGGGAAGGTGGGTGTGTCTTCCACCATCTACGATCTGCTCATGAGGCTGCAGGCGAGGAGAACCGATTCCGGTGCAAAAGGGCTCAGAACCCCTGGCACGGAGACCTGGAAATTTGCCTCGGCTCTCTCCCCAGAGATTCTCCGTGAAATGGCCTTTGCCGATTATTACCGCTACCCTGAATTTTTGCAGGATTTCGGGACTGTGGAAATTTTTCTCACGGATCCTGGTGGATCGGTTCCGGCGGTTTAACTATCAGGTGACCACCGCTTTTCTGAACCTCCACCATGCAATAGCGAACATAACTGCCGCGAATCCCACCAGGAAAAGGAAGGCAAAAACAATCTGGAATGGTGTGAACTGGTAGTGGATTCCTATCGCCTGGAAATCATCCCCGATCGCAAAGTAACGGATCCCTGTCACCAGGTACGTGAGCGGATTAATCACGGATACTGCCTGCAGTGCAGGGGGAAATGCATCTATCGGGTATAGTGCATTGCTTGCAAAGAATATGGGCATCGTGAGCAGGGTCATGATCCCCTGCATCCCTTCAGGGCTCTCGAGCGAGATCGCAATGGCAGCGGAGAGGAAGAGGAATCCGAGGGAGAAGACAGCAACAAAGAGGAGGATTCCGACGATGGCCAATACTGTTTCAATTACGGTATACCCAAAAAAGAACTGGGCCCCGATCAGGATGCCAAACACCATGATGATGATCGCCTGAATGAAGGATTTGGTCATCCCGGAGAGGGCTATCCCGAAGATGATATGGTTCCTCGGGAGCGGGCTTGCAAAGATCTCACGCATAAGTCCCCAGTTCTTGTCAAAGAGGAGACTCATCCCGCCAAAGAGGCTGGTGAAGAGCGTGGTCATCGCGATCACCCCCGCAGCCATGAAGGTGAGATAGTCAACCGTGGGCACTCCGGGCAGGGGAGGTAGTTCTGAGGTGAAGCGGTTGAAATTGGAAGACATGGCTATTCCGAAAAAAGCCATCCATAATGCAGGCTGGACCAGTGAGGAGATGAGCAAGGTCTTGAACCGGTAAAACCGGAGCATGTCCCGCCAGAATATCGTGAGAAATCCAAGATGCATCGGCTACCTCCTGCCTGCACGGGTTACCGCCATGGAGGGCTTTTCTGCACCTTCGTCGCGAAGCTCCCGGCCGGTATAATGGACAAACACATCGTCCATTGAGGGTTTTTTCAGGTTGACCGTGCTAACCCTGATCCCTTCCCGCGACAAAGCTTCGATGATCATCGGAAGTATCTTTGTGCCATCGCCGTTCAGCATGGCCACGATCCCAGTCGGTTTCTGCGTGATATGTTTCACCATTTCCATGCCTGAAAGGATTTTTCTGGTCCCGTCACCATCGCTGGTCTCGAGGTAGATCAGGTCCTCACCGAGAGTATTTTTCAGTTCGGATGGTGTTCCGGTTGCAATGATCTGTCCTTTGTCGATGATACTGATCCGATCGCTCAGGTGATCGGCTTCATCCATGTAGTGGGTGGTGAGAAATATCGTCGTGCCTTCCCGATTCACTGCCTTGATGTACTCCCACATCCTCATCCGGGTCTGGGGGTCGAGACCGATGGTCGGCTCGTCGAGGAAGAGCACCTTTGGGCGTGTCATCAGTCCGCGGGCAATCTCGAGTCTGCGCTTCATCCCGCCGGAGAGGTTTTTGGTACGGGTGTCCTGCTTGTTCTCGAGCTGGACGAGCGCCAGGAGTTCTTCGATCCGATCCTTCCGCTCGGCGTTCGGCATCTTGTACAGGTTGCCGTGGAATTCAAGGATCTCGCGGCAGGTCATGTCACGGTCAAGGGTGACATCCTGGAAGACAATGCCGATGGATTCCCTGACCTGCTCTGGATCCTTTACCACATCAAAGCCGGCAACGGTGGCTGATCCCTGCTGTAGGGGAAGGAGCGTGATCAGGACGTTGATTGCTGTGCTCTTGCCGGCCCCGTTTGGTCCGAGAAACGAGAATATCTCCCCTTCGGATACCTCAAAACTAATTCCGTCAACTGCGGTAAAATCCCCGTATTGGTGGAAGAGCTCTTTCACCGAGATTATTGGTTCAGTCATGCGACCCCCATGGATCCATCATTTGTTGTCAAATCAGTCTGCTCATTTTAGTGGTTTGGACAGAGATCCCTTAATAAGGATTGGAAAGGGAAATGTCTCATGCCAATCCCGGTTGTGATGATGGAGGCATGGGCGATTTTCCATGCTATGGATGCCGGATAACATTGTATCGATTGAGTGCGATGAAATATCTGGTGAGAGGAGTGATTGGAAGGGATGAATGGGGACAGCGGGCGGATTGAGCACTTTATCGCCATGCTTGATGATGAAGATCCTTCGAGGCGCTGGAGAGCAGCCGAGACCCTTGGAAGAATCCGGGATGACAGAGCGGTTGAGCCGCTCATCCTCGCACTTGATGACGAGGACTGGAGAGTGAGGCAGAAAGCAGCCTGGGCACTGGGGAAGGTTGGGGATCCAAGAGCCCTTGTGCCGTTGAGACGAGCGTATAGAAACGAGCTGGAGGGAGTCAAGGAGATTATCGATGAAGCAGTCGATGAGATTAAAAGGAATATGAGTATCTCCGTGCGCTCATCTGAGGAAGGGTAAGGATTCAATCAGCATCCTCAAGGTAGAATGCCCGTGGAATATGCTCCTCTGTTTTTTATAAACCATTAATACATCTGGCGGGGAACATTTGAGGGACAATCAATCACTTCTCCTGTCCTGATAGGGAGAGGTGCGTTTCCTGGACACGGACCAGGTCAGGGAGTATGGGCATGGATTTCAGAGATACGGGTCTCGAGTTTGACCAGAACCGGATCGAGGAACTCGATCAGCTGCGCAGTGAAGGCTACTCTCTCTACCCCCCGGTGTTTGAGAGAAAAGAGAGGATCACGGAAATCAGGGAGAAGTTTTCAGCAGTGGGTCACGAAAGGAGCGAGGATCGTGTTGTCACCGCAGGACGCCTTTATACAGTCCGGAACCACGGCAAGACGATCTTTGCTGACCTTGGTGACGAGGGGGCACGAATCCAGCTCTACATCAGGAAGAATGATATTGGGGAGGCTCACTTTGATTTTTTTACCCGGTTCATTGAGCGGGGCGATATCATCGGTATCGGCGGTTATCCCTTCAGGACTAAGCTTGGTGAACTGACTATCTGGGTCGATGATATTGTTCTCCTGACCAAGTCACTGAACTCCC
>JAKLGZ010000008.1 GCA_022710385.1 Methanoregula sp. | reverse complement strand
GAGGGTGGGAAGATCCTTGTTGAAGGAACCCCGCAGGATCTCATCTCGAAATACGTGGGTGCTGACATTCTTGAGGTGGAACACACCCGTCCTGTAATCGAATGCCTGGACACTATGCATGTGCGATACGAAATATTCGGAGACATTGTTCAGGTTCATACCGATAAGCCGAGAGAGATAGCAAAAGAGCTGTTTGAACGCTGCAATCCCGGCCGGGTATATGCACGACAGGCAACGCTTGAGGATGTGTTCCTGAAACTGACTGGGAGGATCCTTAGGGAGTGAGGGGGACATGGATACCTATCTGATTCCCCGGATATCACGACTGTCCCTCAACGTGTGGAGAAGGAACTGGGATGTGTTCTTCAAGACCTACCAGGTCAATTTCCTCCCCCCCTTCATAGAACCGGTCCTCTATCTCCTTGCAATTGGTTTCGGACTCGGGATGTATGTCGGGGAGATCAATGGCATTCCCTATGTAAATTATATCGCCCCCGCGTTGCTCGCCATCTCCATCATGAACGCGTCGTTCTTCGAATGTACCTATTCTTCTTATGTGAGGATGTATTACCAGAAGACGTTTGATGCTATGATCGCGACACCACTCTCGCTGGATGATGTGATAACAGGTGAACTCCTGTGGGGTGCAACAAGAAGTCTCATTTACTCATCAGTGATGCTGCTCGTTCTCATTCTTTTTGGCGTGGTCGACCTCCCGTTATCCCTTCTCATTATCCCGTTCTCATTCCTCGCAGGCCTGCTCTTTGCCTGCATTGCAATGTGTTTTACCGCGATCACCCCGGGTATCGATGCACTCAATTATCCGGCGTTCCTCTTCATCACCCCCATGTTTCTCTTCTCGGGGACCTTCTTCCCGCTTGAGGTGCTGCCGCAGACAGTACAGGTCATTGCTATTACCCTCCTGCCGCTTACACAGCTCGTTATCATCACCCGTTCACTTACCCTCTCATCCCTCTCCCCCCTCTTCCTCTACAGCCTTCTCTGGATAATCATGGTGACCGCCCTCTGCTTCATCCTCTCTCTGCGGCTTATGCGCCGGAGACTCATCGTCTGAACTGCAGGATTCAGGATCATAACTTAATACTGTCACGTCATTTTTCTTAGAACCGGGATACTACCTATGACCGTGTATGCATGCTGCCAGACCAATGTGGTGAGCGTCAAACCTGATGCCACCGTCCAGTTCGTAGCGAAGCTGATGAGAGACAAGAATATCGGCTGTGTGGTGGTTACCGATAACCACCAGCCAGTGGGGATTGTGACCGACAGGGACATTGCACTCCGGAGTGAAACACTCTGTGGGGATCCTGAATCGGCCCTGATCGAGAGCATTATGACCCGGGATCTCAAGACTATTCGGAAAGATACAGGAATATTTGATGCCATCCAGGAGATGAAAGCCTCAGGGATCCGAAGGATGCCGATCGTTGACCAGGGAGGCCGTCTTGTGGGACTGCTCACCGTTGATGACCTCATCAGGCTCCTTGCCCGCGAAATGGCTGATATCGCACGTATTATCGGAAAAGAGAGCCCCGCTCTCTGATACGACCATTTTTCAGGATTTGCCGGTAAAGATTAATAAAAGCCCTGATGCAAGATTTCATCACGATTACCGGAATTTTTATTTCCAGGTTCAGGGGAGCACCTGATGTCTGATCAGGCAAACTACAGCTCCAGGGGAGTCATCCTTGTCATCGTAACGATAGGCACGTTCCTCAATCCATTCACCGGTTCGAGCATCAACCTAGCCCTTCCGCTTATTGGCGAGGAGTTTGCCATTGATGCCATCATGCTGTCCTGGATCCCGGCAGCATATCTTCTCTCTTCAGCGATCTTCCTGCTCCCTGCCGGAATGCTCGGCGATATCATCGGGAGAGCCAAAGTATTTTCCACCGGAACCCTGGTGTACACCTTTGCATCACTCCTTGCCTTTTTCACCCCTTCTGCATCCCTCCTTCTTGCCTGCCGGTTCCTTCAGGGAATCGGGGGGGCGATGCTGTATTCCACGGCAATCGCAATCATCGCAGAACTGTACCCCCCAGGGGAGAGAGGCCGGGCTGTCGGCATCAACGTGATGGCGGTATACGGGGGCATGACCCTCGGCCCCTTCATCGGGGGGATCCTCACCCAGCTCTTCGGATGGAGGAGTATATTTTTTATCACGGTTCTCCTTGGCTGCACGGTCCTCCTTTTTGTCAGGAGGTTCCCTGCAATCCTTAACGAAAACCGGCGGGGATTATTCGATTATCAGGGTGCGGTGCTCTCCGCTGGTGCCCTCGTCCTCTTCTTTATCGGCACCTCCCGAATCCCCAATACGGATGCTTTCATATTGATCCTTCTATCGGGGCTGACGTTTCTCACTTTTTATCTGGTGGAGTCCAGGAAAGCCTCGCCCCTTTTTCCGATCACGCTACTCTCTTCAAACAGGATCTTCTCTTTCTCAAATCTCGCCGCTCTCATCAATTACAGTGCTACCTTCGCAGTCACATTCCTGCTCAGCCTTTATCTCCAGATTGTCCGGGGTATGTCCCCCGCTACCGCAGGATCAATCCTCCTCATCCAGCCCTTTGTCCAGATGATCATCGCGCCGGTCGCAGGAAGGCTCTCTGACAGGACCGATACCTCAAAGCTGGCAGCGATCGGTCTCTTTACCTCTTCTGTCGGGCTTCTCGGCCTGGCTTTCCTCGGGATGGATACGGCGCTTTCATGGGTCGTTCTCTTCCTTATCCTGCTCGGTTGCGGCCTGGGGCTCTTCTCAACTCCCAATACCACCGTCGTCATGGGGAGTGTGGAAAAGAGCCATTATGGCATCGCGTCCTCATTCCTGGCAACGATGCGGAGCACGGGGATGATGCTCTCGATGGGTATCGTCATGATCGTCTTTTCATTCATGCTCGGCAGTACTTCAATCACACCGGAAATGGCTCCTGGATTCCTGGCAAGCATGCAGCAGATCTTCCTCGTGTTTTTCGTGCTCACCGTTCTTGGTGCCCTCATCTCCCTGGACAAGAAAAGTCCCGATCGGAGCAGTAAAGCATGATGTGGGCTTCGATTGAATCCTGGGACGGCCCACTTACTGCGGTAGCATCTCCTTTTTCGATCTCCTCCACCAGGATTGAGTTCCCCCCAATGTATCTGGGCAGCAATACCGGAAGTCGAAAAAATTATATGATTCCCGCATGGAAACACGCGTTTTTATACGGTCAAAATACTGGAAGCCTTCACTTGAAATCGGCGACGGGATATCGTATGAGGATCCGGGGATGAGTGCAACGAGGAGGTCACAATGCATTTGCTGAAGGACGCACTATTTTAAACGGTAGCTGATTGTCCATGATCTTCTGGTTCTCTGTTGGTATCGTGGCCGCCGTATTGACAATGTTTGGTTTCATCCCGCAGATAATCAGGATGTACAGAACGAGATCGGTCAAAGACATCAGTGTCCTTACCCTGGTCCAGTTTACTCTTGGAGTTGCGCTATGGGCGGTTTACGGCGTCTTTATCAATGATCTGATTGTTATTGGTGCAAATATGGTGAGCCTTTCCACTCTGATAGTCGCACTGGGTCTTTATTTTCATTACCGGGGCACTTTACAAAGACCTGACATACCTGGAGAGGCATGATGACACCCGGCTTTCACCCAAAGGTGCGGTCTTGTCTCCACCCGGAGGAGCGTGAACTGCAATGATCCTTCCCTCCGATCAGGGTGGCAGATCCGGGGATATCCGCAGACAAATCCTCTGGTATGCCATCATGGCACCCAGCCCCTTGAATACCCAGCCCTGGTCGGTACTCTGCAGGGACCCATGCGGGATTGACCTGTATCTGGAAAAAAAGCGTCTCCTGTCCCATATGGATCCGGCATCCCGCCAGGCCTGTGTCTCCTGCGGCGCATTCATCGAGAACCTGGATATCGCTGCACGGGAGGCAGGATTCATGGCTGAGATCTCACTTTTGCCATCCTCGTTGCCAGGTGCTGATATCGATCTCGGGCAGCCTCTTGCAAGGATCGAGCTCATGCCTGATCCAGGGATTGTGACTGATCCCCTCTTTTCATGGCTCGAAAAACGCCATACAAACAGGAGTGTCTTTACAAACGATCCTATCCCGGCAGAGATCATCTCCTCACTCGCGGATGCAGCCAACCAGCCTTTCACCACTCTGGGATTCTCAGCCGATCCCTCATTCCGGCAGGAACTCGGAGGGCACATCACGAATGCAGTTGAGGTAGCATTCTCTGCCCCAGATCGCTTCTCCGAGTTTCTTTCCTATGTCCGGATTCCCCCGATTTCCGGTTATCAGTACCCGGACGGGTATGGGGCGAGGGAGATTGGACTTCATGGGGTTCGAGGCTGGCTCTCATTCCTCCCCCTCCGGATAAGCCCGGCAGGAAGAAGAAATGGCCTAGCAAGGGAACTGCTTCTCCGATTGGCACGAAAAGGGACGGAATCAGCCGCTGCGTTCGGCTGGATCGCGACGAAGGGCAACTCCCGGCACGACCAGATTCGGGCGGGACGCACCTATGAGCGAGTACATCTCACTGCTGCTTCGGCAGGCGTGTCCCTCCAGCCCATGACGTGCGTCCTCGAGTCCTATCCCGGGATGGATGACCACTACAGGAGGGTGCTCGATCTTCTCGGCATCCCTGACACGCACACCGTCCAGATGCTGTTCCGGCTTGGATACTCACCTTCCCCTGCCCAATCCAGGAGATGGGCAGTACAGGATTTTTCGGGAGATGATGAGGCCGCTGCACCCCAGTGGATCACCCTCCTGACACTACCAGCTGCATTCCGAGGGCAGCAAGATAGAGGGCCGCTCCACAGAGCGCGAGCGGAATTGTATACCGGCGAATCACCTGTGCGAAGTCATCCCCGGTAGTCCGGCTTACTATCCAGAAGAAAGGATCGGTCACAAACGAGAAGACAAAACACCCTGCTGCGATCATGATGATGAGTGCAACCGGATGAATCACTTCAGTAACCTGAGTTCCCGCAAGGATCCCGGCTGTCAGTACCGCGGTAACAACCCTGGAACCCTGGGCTGTCTGAATCAGGGAAGCAAGGACAAAGGGCACCAGGAGAACAGGGATGATTGCCGTGATCTGCCCCAGTGCTGTTTCAGAAAAACCGCTCGAAAGGATGACTCCTGCAAGGGCCCCCGCACCGCAGATGTCGAAGATAATCACGCCCGCATGCTTTGTTCCGCGTTGCAATCCGGCTGCCCGGATTCCGGGAGCCGCTGTCATAATGGCGGTAGCAGCACCCGCGAGCATGATCACCTGTATCAGTGCACCGTGCGAAATGCCAATGGCAAGTCCGACCGGGATCGCGAGGAGGATCGTGATGAAGGGTGCATATGCACGGAGGTTTCTCTTTTCAGAGGATGAAACGGTTTTCTGGGGGGAGTTGCCAGGGCCATTGGCCATGCTCTCAGGTTTGTCACAGGATCCGAACCAGAAACGGAACAAGAGAAGAAAACAGAACAGCAGAAGAATCGAGAGAGGGAGAGCCAGGGCATCATATAAGGCGGGTGACAGATCGGGGGCGAGAGACTGGACAAGAGGGATAACCGCAGGAGTGGGATAGACCAGTCCGAATGAGATGAGGCTCCCTATGGCTACACAATACAGGAGCAGCGTTCTGGTCTTTTCTCCACTCCCGAGCCCTTTCACAACAGGGGAGAGGATGATGAATGCGGTTACACTGCATGCCACAGGGAGAGCCAGCAGGTAGCCTGAGAGGCCGGATATCGTATACGGGTTGGCCGAATGGTTCCTGATATCATGCACAATCTGTTGAATATCCCCCTGCTCCTCGAGGATAGCTGCAATGATGGCTCCCGAGAGGATGATGAGGGCAAACATGGCAAATATCCTCCCAAGACCTGTCGTAATCACGCTGATCAGCTGATCAGGGGGCATCCCGATCAGGATGCCAAGAAAAAGTGCCCCCCCGACAAGGTTAAACATTGGCGGGATCCGGAATCGTATCCCGAGAAATGAGACGAGGAGGAGTGTCAGGAAAAAGGAGGGGAGGGGATCCATCTGATACACTTCATTATTTTCAGGATAATAAATACAGGGGTATTGCACAGATCAGCCCCGTTCCAGGACCGACACAAAGAACATAATGGCTGGGACGAATGATAGTTTCATAAATGACGGCCGGTGAGGAGAAGATACTGTCCGAAAAAGTGATTGATGCACAGGGGCAGACCTACCACCTGGTTCTAACAGGCCGGGATTTGGGGGGTCAGTATCCGGGGATGATGATCTATACCCTCCAGGTCGTGTCTGGGGGGAATGTTATCGCCTGTTTCCGGACGAATACCTACGAATACCCCCCTTCATCCCCTATTAGCGCATCAGGGTTCATTCAGGCCAGATCGGATGAATGGGAGAGAGAGCTGCTCTCGGATCCAACCCTGTTCCTGGAATCACGGGAGGGGTGGGCAATCAGGGAGCCGGATGATCTCCCTGCCCATGACGTCCTGATCTTCCAGGGGAGCCCGAGACCGGCAGGGAACTGTAGTGTCCTCGCAACATGGGCTCAGGCAGAGGCCGACCGTGCTGAGAGGAGTGCACGGGTGGTTTATCTCGATGATCTTACGATCCGGGCCTGCATCGGATGTTACCAGTGTTATAATACCGGCACCTGCATCTTTGAAGATGATATGACAGAGATAATCCGATCAATCTCCCATGCCCGGATTATCGTCGTCTGCACCCCTGTATTCACCAACACCGTCCCCGGAAGTCTTAAGATCATGATCGATCGCTGCCAGGCCTATCATGCGGAGCAGGCCCTTACCGGAAGGAAGTCATGGAAAACGGGGGTCCTCTTCTCTGTGGCTGGGCGTCAGGGACAGGAGAATTTCTCATGTATTACCCGTGTTATTGATGCATTTTTAAAAAATATCCACATAAAACCCGTCAGAAGTGTCTTTTTTGATGATCTCGACAGGATTGGGGATATCCGGAACATCCCGTATGCAGAGGAGAAAGTCCGGGATGCCATGAAAAAAGTTCTGAAGGATATGGATACCTGAATGGGGTTGTCGATGGAACGGTCGCGATAACAGGGAAACAACGCGTATACTTCCGGCCAACCTGCAGTACTATCCAACGAATATCATAATCACTGGGACCGGCGAATACCATGTATGGAAAAGGAGGCCGTACGGCAACTCAACGCTCATATCACGACATGTACCCGTTGCAGGCTTTCCCTGACCCGCACCAATGCCGTCCCTGGTGAAGGCCCGGTACCCTCCGAACTGTTTTTTATCGGAGAAGCTCCTGGGAGAAATGAGGATCTCACAGGAAGGCCTTTTGTTGGACGTGCAGGTACCGTGCTCGAAGATCTGCTCGCTACGATCGGTCTTCAGCGGGACAGGGTATTTATCACAAGTATTGTCAAATGCCGGCCACCAGAAAACCGGGTTCCAAAAAAAGATGAAATAGCGGCCTGTGAAGGGTATCTCCAAAAACAGATCGACCTTGCATTTCCAAGGATACTCATCCCTATGGGACGGCTTGCGTCCGAACTGGTCTTCTCCCACTTCGGGCTGCCGAACATCCCTATTGGCCGTATTCACGGGCAGCCGGTACATGCCGGGCCATCATGCAGGGATCTCACGATATTCCCAGTCTATCACCCTGCTGCAGTGACCCATAATCCCCCCCTCAAAGGAACAATTTTTGAGGATGTTCAGGCTCTCGGGAGAATAATAGAGGAGAACGGTCTGAGATTCAGGCAGGTAAAATGAGTAAAATAACCTGAGGGGGTTGTTATAGGTATAGCCTGAAGGTTTTCTCAGGAGATCAGGATCCTGCCAACTTCTGAGGACCTGATCATACCCACCCCAATCGAAGCCATGTCCTGACAATTCGAACGGTGAATCTCCTCGTTCTTTGCTGCAACAGCGTTCTTTACCAGATACACAGAGTAATTGAGGGCACAGGCATCAAAAACGGTCGTGCGGATGCAATTCGGCGTCTGGATCCCGGTAACAAAGAGGGTGTCGGTCCCGATTGTCCGGAGCATCAGGTCGAGTTCGGTATGCATGAATGCACTCATCCGGGTCTTCCGGAGGATATACTCGCCCTCATTTGGTTCCAGCTCACTGATGATCTCAGCTCCTTTCGTTCCTGCAACAGCAAACGGGTGGTTCCTGAAGAGATCTTCCCTGAAGAGCTCCACATCCGATCCATCCTGGCGGTGAACACGGATGACATGGAATATCGGGAGGTGTTCTTTCCTGAATAATGCAAGTACCGACCGTATATTTCCCATGATACGATCTGCCCCTTCCACCTTCAACGGGGCACCATCGCGAATAAAATCATTCTGCATGTCGATGATGAGGAGTGCAGGTTTTTTCATTGGTCATCATTCCCAATCCCTGATCTTTGGTAAGCGAGGTAAAAAGCCCTGCCACCATCTTTCCATGAGGGAACATGGGGGACGCACTCCAGCTGATGGTTCACCAAGGAAAGAGAGGGAGGGGATCATCGTTCACAGATATACCTCCAGACATACTGGTTATCACGCTCTTTCAGCGATTTACACCGTCCGAAATATGTTTCACCCCATATCCAGGGCTGATAATTCCGGCACATATCCGGTTTTACCAGATGGATGCCGCAGAAGTAGGTCTCTTTCCCATGCCTTTTTAGAAATGGGCAGACGGTCAGATATTCTCCTGTGACGGGATCCCTCATCTCGATCCGGATGACAGTCCCGAGATCTTCGGGGGTGAGATCGGCACAGTTGATCCAGACCCCGTCCTCCTCTGCGGCAAAAAAATACCGGAGTATATCAGTCCTGCCCTGCTCAAGCCAGGAGTAGAGATTCAACACCGTAGGCGTGACAGAATTCCCGAATATCCTGCAACACAGCCCGCACTGTTTGCACTCCTCGGTCTGATTATCAGGCTCATTTCCGGTATCGGGCATCTTTTTTCGTCCTTTTTCCTGAACAATGAGTCTTTTGGGACACATTGTTTTAGTTAAGCATTGAATACTGATTCTGCGGGATATGCCTCCGGGGCAGGCAGCGCCGGGTAATTATTTCGGCTTATAGTATCCCCACTTTTCGAGCGCCCGTGCGAGTTCCTTTGATCCCGCTGCTTTCTCACGGAGAGAGATCCCTTCCTTCCATGCTTCGATGGCCTGCATTGTCGCTTCCGCCCCGGCCCTTGTCCCGTCAGGATGTCCATGGATTCCACCGCTTACGAGAAGAACGAGATCCTCACCGTAGATATCCAGAACATCCGGGACAAGGCCGGGATGGAGACCTCCAGACGAGACCGGAAAGGCGCTCTTCATGCTCCCCCAGTCCTGTTCAAGGAGGATAGTGCCCGAGGGCTTTGTCAGTGAATTGCGAAGGACATCAGCAAGGAGTCGCACTTCTTTTTTCGATCCGATCAGCTTTCCAACCGCTGTACCGGTATGGATCTGGCTCACGCCGATAAGCCGCATCAGTTTTGCGATGAACTGCATCGAGATGCCGTGTTTTGGATCCCGATCGAATGCAGCATGCATGGCACGGTGGGCATGGATCGCCAGCCCGAGATCTGAACAGTAATCCCTGAGTGTCGAGACCGCAGAAGTACCTGCGACCACGACATCGATCATGGCATAAGTCCAACCGTACTCAGCGAGGAGGGCGGCGCGACGTTCCATGGTCGCCGTATCGGCAGTGATATTGATGAACGCCGATTTTCTCTCTCCGGTGAGCTGCTCAGCCCGGTCCCTCTTTTTTGCGAGGGCTGATACCCGATCCTCAAACCGGTTGAAGGAGGTCGAGGTCAGGTTCTCGTCATCCTTGACAAAATCAAATCCCCCCATCCAGGTTTCGAATCCGACTGAAGCGTGTTCTTTCGCAGAGAATCCAACCTTGGGTTTCGGGACAGCCCCTGTAAGGGGTCGCCCATGGACCTTCATCATTTCCCGGATACCGTCCATGCCGAAGTGAGGGCCTTTGAAATGCCGTAAATACTCGTGAGGAAGGGTCACATCGATCAGCCTGAGGTGTTTCAGCGCCTTCATACCGAAGATGTTTCCGGCAATCCCGCTCAGCAGCTGGGAGGCGTTCCCTTCCTCCCAAAGAGCGAGTGGATACGCGATCTTCACAAAGGTGCCCTCGATTTCAAACGCTGTTGCCTGCAGCGCTTTCATCATTGGGGGAAGGGAGTAGAGGGTCGTCCATGTGCCCGTTGAACTCTCGGATGCAATCCGGCCTACCGCTTCCTCCCTGCTGATCCCTGCTGCAGGCTCGAAACGATAAAGACAGATCAGCTCATCCTTTGCCGGGATATAGCCGGTGTCCACAAAATCCATGTACCAGTCGATTGCCATTGCATCTCACTACTAAAAGGATCTGAAACCTGATAAGTCTGCACAGAAATTCTGGTCCCTCACCGGGTCCGATGCAGCTCTTCCAAATTGAGGGAGAGAAACCCTGGCAGACTACAGGAGAACGATTCCTGATGAGACGGCCAGGATGCTCATCCAGATGTCCTGCCGGTGCAATCCGGCGTGGGAATAAGAGAAGGAGATTATTTTTTCATTACAATCCTATGCTTTTGAGGGTCCACCTGGTACATCTTCGGATTTTCCAGGAGATCAAGGGCATTAATTTTCAGATCGATCAGTTCTGAATAGTTGAATGATTCCAGTTTTGTATCGTTCCCTTCGGGATAATACACTGCAACCCCGTTCTCCATTTTTCTGGTTGCCACGATGTCTTTCATATGATAGCGATTACCGGAGTTCAATAAAATACTATCCCTCCAGATGAGGCCTCTTTCTGCACGAAGCGATCATTGATTACCTTTTTTCAGGGGAACGGGGGAAAGAAGAAAACCGTTAACATCTTTGAAAAGGGACAGTGGTGTACGCTGCCATGAAAAATCCGTTCCATGTGATGCTCATTCCGACCCTGGGTTGTCCTGCACACTGCAGCTACTGCTGGAGCTCTGATGCAGGATCACCAAAAATGAGTATCGACACCGTCAGGGATGTTGTCACCTGGCTGAAAGAGTTCAGGAATGATCGTGCCACATTCACCTTCCACGGGGGCGAACCCCTCCTGGCCGGTGCCGATTTCTACCGGCAGGCCCTTCCCATGATCTCCCGAGAGCTCAGCCACCTCAAGCCCGAGTTTGCGATGCAGTCCAACCTGTGGCTCCTCACCCCGGAAATTGCCGCTATACTTGCAGAGTACCAGGTCCCCCTGGGGACCAGCATCGATGGTCCGGAGGAATTAAACGATCTCCAGAGGGGAGAAGGCTATTTTGTAAAGACGATGCGGGGGTATGAGATCGCAAGAGCCCATGGCCTGCGGGTCAGCTTCATCTGTACCTTTACCAATTATTCCGTCCGATTTCGTGAGGAAATTTTCAACTTCTTCCTTGAGAACCGTTTCAGGTTGAAACTGCATCCGGCCCTTCCCTCGCTGCGTGATAAAAATCCGGAACAATGGGCACTCGATCCGGATGACTATGGCGATTTGCTCGTCTTCCTCCTTGATAAATATCTGGATAATCTGGATTCGATCGAGATCATGAACATCAATGATCTCTGCCGGTGTATTTTCACAAGGAGGGGATCGGTCTGTACGTTCGTGAACTGCACGGGAAACACATTTGCGGTGGGCCCTGACGGGAGTATCTATCCCTGTTACCGGTTTGTCGGGATGCCGGAATGGGTAATGGGTCATGTCCGGGATGCGCCAACAATGGAGGAATTGTCATGTTCAGGTCCGTGGCAGAGAATGCACCAGTATGAGGAGTACGTGGATGAAGCGTGCAAGGAGTGCAAACACCTCCGTTACTGCCGCGGGGGATGCCCATATAACGCTATCGTCCCCACGGGAGGGAAGATTGCAGGCGTTGATCCCCATTGCAGGGCGTATACACGGATTTTCAATGAGATAGGCACACGGCTCAACGATGAGATGATGGGTACTTCATTCCTAGATGGGGTTTCATCATTCCAGAGAGAACAGGGTGCACGAAAGAGGCCGGGGGTAATGACGCTGATGCATAAAGTACTATCGCCATAAATGAGGATGTGCACGGCAAAAAAATCCCGGGGTACCTGGTTCCCAGTATTTTGTATTCCTGCCTCTATGGGTTCTCTTTTCTGAACGTCCCACAATGGGCTGGGATAATTGCGATACCATTGGTGATGCATCGTGCAAAAGAATACTGTCGAACAGGGGGTGTATTAAGAAAGAGGTATTTCAAAAAGGAGGTGTCTCAAAAGCACCAGAGCCTTCCCACAACAGAGGAGGTGTATTAGGGGAGAGGAGGGGGAATAAGGATCAGTATCCCATCGCGTAGAAGTATCCTCCTTCCTTCAGCACATGGAGGGGAACCCTGAACAGCTCCGTCAGATTCTCATCAGTGAGAATCCTGGTTTTCAGCCCATCCTTCCAGAACCTGCCATCCTTCATCAGAATCACCCGTCTGATTTCAGGGATTATATCATGGAGGTTATGGGTCACGAGGATGATCCCGGTGCCGGATTGCGCAATCTTTCTCAGCATCGAACGGAACGTATGCAGTGAATGGAGATCGAGGCTGTTGGTGGGCTCATCAAAAATGAGGGTCCTTGGATCATGGACGAGGGCTCTGCCGATAAGAAACCGACGGGCTTCACCGGAGGAGAGCGAGGTCATCGGCCGTTGCTGCAGGTGGTCTATTTCAAGGAACTCGAGGATCTCATCGGTCTTCTCCTCCATGCTTGCCGTTACTTCATGCCGGAAGAGTCCTATACTCGAAAAGAACCCGGATAATACCACCTCGCGCCCGGAAATATCCCGTGTAAAAGTGAACAACAGGTCATTTGACACGATCCCGAACAGTGCTCTTAAATCCCAGACGTTCCAGACATCGCGACCCCGCATCCGGAATATCAGGCCGTTCTCATCCTGCACCGCCGGGTAGTACTCCCTGTTGATGGTCTTGATGAATGAGGACTTTCCCGCACCGTTCGGACCGAGGATGGCAATATGCTCACCCTGGTGAAGGGTTACCGAGATATTGTCGAGCACTGATTTCCCCCCTTTGATAATGGTGACATTCCTGAATTCCAGGAGGGGGGGGTAATTGGTATCGGGATTAGGATCCATAAGGAATTATTTCCATCGCATTCTGGCTGTGAGTATACATCATATGTCTGAACCGATTAAAACTACGATGCCTTTCCCTGTTTTCAGATTTTCCCGATCCCGGGATGATGACCCGATAAAAAGGACTGAATCCTGGATGCAAACTCTCTTCCGCATCCGTCCTAGTATCCCCGACGGGAAATCCCGCTGGATGAGTGCCGTGGATACGCCAGCCATTTCGCTCATTTTATCGGGCTCCTCGACAGACAAAATACCCATGGTACAGATGACACCCGATATCATGGAAGCCTTCAGATCATGCAAAATTTTCCCGCTGGCAACCGCATCGAGGGATGGCGAACCGAATGTAGCACCCATGGGCGCTGTCTTCCCCCGCGATCCTGCTACGATCTGGATAGGGAACCAGTTCATGAAGACAACGATCAGGAATATCATGGAGAATCCAAGGGCATGTCTCTATGTCTGGGGCCCCGGAATAAAGGGATGTTACAAGATCAAAGGGGATGTGATGATAAAGACTGCGGGAGACGAGTATGAGACGATGCGCCGGGAAGTGGCAAAGGCAAAGCCAGGGCTTGTCTGCCGATCGCTCCTTGTGATGAGGATCACAGAGATCTACGAATGCATGCCCGGCGAACATGCCGGTGACCGGCTGGTATAAGAAGCGAAGGATTCCAGAACCCCTTTTTCATCCCGATAAAGATATTCCTCCGTGCTTCCTGGCTGCAGAAGGGTCATTCCCAGTTTCTCTCTTTTTCGAAACGTACATATGCCGTGGCCCTGATGCTGATCAGGGATATTGCCATGAGGAAGACCACACTCCTGAGAACCCTTATCCATGCTCCTGAAATTCTCGTCATTCCTGTCGTTCATGACCCTCTCTGCGCGAGGATAGCCGAACAGGCAGGAATTAAAGCCGTTTTTTCGGCAGGGTATGCAAACTCGGCTGCCTATCTCGGAAAACCTGACGTATCCCTGATGTCGTTATCCGAGATGGTCAGTTGTGCATCCCGGATCGTCGATGCTGTCACCATCCCGGTCTTCGCAGACGGGGATACCGGATACGGGAACGTGACGAATGTCATCAGGACCATAGAACAATATGAGAAAGCAGGAGTGGCGGGTATTTTCATCGAAGACCAGGTTTTTCCCAAACGGTGTGGTCACATGGATGAAAAACGGGTGATTCCGGAGAGGGAGATGGTGGCAAAGATACGTGCTGCAGTCGCTACCAGAAAAGATCCCGATCTCGTGATCATGGCACGGACGGATGCAATCGCAATCGAAGGAATTGATGAGGCGATTCAGCGGGCTAACCGCTACCATGATGCAGGTGCTGATCTTCTGTTTGTCGAGGCCCCCGAATCGGTAGAACAGATGCGGAGGATATGTGCTGAAGTTAAAGGGCCTGTCTTTGCCAACAACCTTCCCGGGGGTAAATCACCGTATCTTCCTGCGAAGGAGCTGGAGGATATCGGGTATGCAGTCGTCGCCGATGCCACTTCATGCACCTATGTGATAGCAAAGGCGGTCCGGGAACTGTTCACCGAGATATCCGGGAGCGGATCTTCTGCAGGATTGACCGATCGCATGATCCTCTTCGATGAGTTTAACCGACTGGTTGGTCTTCAGGAGATCAGGGAGGCCGAGAAGTTCTACTATTCAGGAATGGAGTGATGGGGTTGGAGCTCTGGAGCTCCCTTGACAATCCCTGAACCGAATGGGGAAAAGACCCCGGATTCTTTTTTATATGAAAATGCCTCCGGCATTTTCATCTTTTATGCTTGTGGCCCTCAAAGGAATCATGTTATTTTTTTCAATACCCTGTTGACACTGACAGGGGAGGAGAAATACACCGGGCACGCCTGTCATGATTTCAGCGCAGGGTAAAACCTATGGGTCAGGCCAACTTATCGTATGAAGTATCGAATTGCTGCATGCCCCCCCTTGACCTTGCTCGATTTACCGGATTATCGTCCGAAGAAGCTCAGCTGCGGTTACTCAGTGATGGTCCGAACGAACTCCCTTCACGCGAGACCCGCGGAATAATCGGCATCATTCTCGATGTCATCCGGGAGCCCATGTTCCTCCTGCTCGTGGGAGCAGGCTCCGTCTATTTTATCCTCGGTGACATAGAGGAAGGTGCCCTCCTCCTCTCATTTGTCCTGGTTATCATATGCATCACGGTCTACCAGGAACGGAAGACCGAACGTGCCCTTGAGGCACTGAGGAACCTATCCAGCCCCAGGGCACTGGTCATCAGGGATGGGCAGCTGGTGAGGATTGCCGGACGGGACGTAGTCCGGGGCGATCTCCTTTTTACGAGCGAGGGAGACCGTATCGCCGCAGACTCCCTTCTCCTTGCATCCACTAACCTTTCAGTGGATGAATCCCTCCTCACCGGAGAATCGGTCCCCGTACGGAAACTCCCTGCGGAAGGCACAACCGGTGAGCGCAGACCGGGAGGGGATGACCAGCCGTGGCTGTACTCTGGAACTCTCGTCGTCCAGGGACAGGGTGTTGCAGAGGTGGTATCAACAGGAATGCACACACGGATGGGAGAGATTGGAAAGGCACTGCAGACCGTCAATCAGGAAGAGACCAGGCTCCATTCCGAGACAGCACATATCGTCAGGAGCATTGCCTTCATCGGCCTGTTCCTGTTCCTTATCGTCGTTATCGTCTATGGCTTGACACGGGGGGACTGGCTCCACGGGCTCCTTGCGGGAATCACCCTTGCCATGGCTATCCTCCCGGAGGAATTTCCCGTTGTCCTGACGGTTTTTCTTGCCCTTGGTGCCTGGAGGCTTTCAAAGATTAACGTCCTTTCCCGGCATGTTCCTGCACTCGAAGCCCTCGGCGCAACAACGGTGCTCTGCACCGATAAAACCGGTACTCTTACCGTGAACCGAATGACCGTTGCAGAGTGTGTTGTGGCCGGTTCTTCTTTTGACTGCCTTGCCGAGGCCGGCAATCCGCTGCCGGAACCGTTCCATGAGCTCCTCGAGTATGCGATCCTCTCCTGCAAGAAAGATCCCTTCGATCCGATGGAGCAGGCACTGTTGAAGACCGGGACTGACGATCGATCTTTTACCGAGCATCTTCATGATGACTGGGAACTCCTGCTCGAATACCCGCTCTCCCGCGAGCTCCTGGCAATGTCCAATGTGTGGCGGTCAAGAAAGGGGAATGAATACATCATCGCTGCGAAAGGTGCACCTGAAGCGATCTTCGATCTCTGCCATCTGGGAGACAGGGTGAGCTCGGCACTGACTACCCAGGTTGTGGATCTTGCAGCGCAGGGACTTCGCGTCCTGGCAGTCGCAAAATCCCATTTTCAGCCGGGACAACTGCCCGATGGCCAGCACGCATTCCCCTTCACTTACCTCGGCATGATCGGATTTGCCGATCCCGTGCGGCCAGATGCAGCAGCGGCAATACACGAATGCAGAACCGCAGGTATCAGGGTTGTTATGATTACTGGTGATTACCCTGCCACGGCTCAGAACATTGCCCGGCAGATTAGGCTTTCGGATAGTGAGATGGTGCTCACCGGCTCTGAACTTGCGGCATTACCGGCAAATGAGAGAGATGCGAAGATCCAGTCCACCTCTGTCTTTGCGCGGGTGGTTCCTGATCAGAAACTCCAGATCGTTGAGTCATTAAAGGCCGGCGGTGAGATCGTTGCCATGACCGGGGATGGAGTGAATGATGCCCCGGCATTGAAGGCTGCCCATATCGGCATTGCGATGGGAGGGAGAGGGACCGATGTAGCCAGGGAAGCTTCTTCGCTGGTACTCCTGGATGATAATTTTGCATCGATTGTTGCAGGGATACGAATGGGGAGGAGGATCTATGCGAATCTGAAGAAGGCGATGGCATATATCATCTCCGTCCATGTCCCCATTGCAGGGCTGTCACTGATTCCGGTCCTTTTCGGATGGCCATTGATCCTCCTCCCTGTCCAGATCGTGTTCCTTGAACTGATCATCGACCCTGCCTGTTCGATCGTGTTTGAAGCCGAACAAGAGGAGCCGGACATCATGCGACAGCCACCACGAGATCCGGAAGAGCATATCCTTGATCGCCGCACGGTGGCAATTGCACTTATCCAGGGATTTGTCGTTCTCGGGATTGCATTCTCGATATATGTCTACGGAATGATGAGGGGACTTTCAGCGGATGAGCTGCGCACCCTCTCATTTGTCACGGTCGTGGTTGCCAATATCGCTTTGATATTTACCAACCGTTCCTGGACAGAGAGTATCGTATCCATTTCCAGAAAACCCAACAAGGCATTCTGGCTGGTCAGCGCGGGAACGGTGTTCTTCCTTGCCGCGGTCTTGTTCCTCCCTGGACTAAGATCTCTGTTCCAGTTTGCACCAGTCTCTCCTGGATTCCTCCTCCTTTGTATCCTCGGGGGGATGCTCACCGTTGGATGGTTCGAGATCTACAAGATCACCGAACCAAGAATCAGGAAGACCTGAATCCTCACGATTGCCATTCCCTTCAACCTTCACGAAATGGTCTGAAACCACCCTGGGTGGCATCTGGCAGAATAGATTCTGGGTAAATATCCTTCCTGCTGACCGAATGATACCGATCAGCAAAGAATGAAAACGGTCATGGTGGAGGAGGCTATCCTTGCTTTCCGAAGGGGAATTGACTATCTTATATCCTCAAAAAAAATGGAAAATTAGCCTCATCTCTTATAATATCCTTATGAAACCTACTGGTAATGTATCAGACACAAAAAAAGAGTCACTCACTGGCCAGTTTTTCCCGGGCAATTTCGAGTTGTTTGAGGGTTTCTTCTGCAACTTCAGGATACATGAGATCGAGTGACCGGATCTTTGTGGAGATGATATCCGCGATAAGGCTACGGGCTATCCACTTGTAATCTGCAGGTATGATGTACCATGGCGCTGTATCGGTGCTCGTCTTGGAGAGCATCATCTCATAGGCGGCCTGGTAATCGTCCCAGAACTGGCGCTCTGCCAGATCGGACAGGGCAAACTTCCAGTATTTCTTTTTGTCCTCGAGACGGTCCAGGAGCCGCTTCTTCTGTTCCTCCCTTGAGATATGAAGGAAAAATTTCATGATGAAAGTGCCATTCTGCACCAGGTGGCGTTCAAAGGCATTGATATCATCATACCGCGCATTCCAGAATTTATCGCCCCGTTTTCCAGGGGGCAACTGTTGGTTATCGAGGATTTCCGGGTGAACTTTTACTACGAGTACGTCCTCGTAATAGGAACGGTTGAAGATACCGATCTCTCCCCGTGCAGGAAGTGTACGGGTATACCGCCAGAGGAAATTGTGGTCGGTCTCTTCCGAGGTAGGAACCTTAAAGCTTGTTACTCTGCATCCCTGCGGGTTCACACCGGCCATGACGTGCTTGATGGTCCCGTCTTTCCCCGAGGTGTCCATGCCCTGGAGAACAATAAGGATGGAATACAGATTGCTGGCCCAGAGGAGTTCCTGCGATTCCGCGAGGGATGCCCTGTTTGCCTCGAGTATCTCCGCTGCCCGCTCCTTTATCACATCCTTTCCCACTCTTTTCAGTTCGTCGTCCTGGGCCCAGCCGGTATCGTATTGTTTCAGCGATACCTTGCTCCCCGGCCTGACCATGAGTCTCCTGATGTACTTCTTTTTTATCATCGATCTCTCCCGATTGAGTTATCCTGAATCCACATGCGCTTCTCTCGTGCATCCATGGCATGCATGACCCTTTGAAAGGATTGGCCCCAGGAGGTCATACTGGTGCCCCTTTTGAGTGTGAAGAGGCACCCGGCAGGATATCTGCCACCCTCCCCTTGAACTGGCTCATGTAAAGGTTGTAATAGAATCCCCCTGCTTTCATCATCTCATCATGAGTGCCCCGCTCGACGATCTCCCCGTTATTGATCACAAGTATCTGATGGGCATTGGTGATCGTACTGAGCCGGTGGGCTATCACAAAGCTCGTCCTGCCCTCCTGCAGTTTCCGGATTGCAGACTGGATGGATCGTTCAGTGCGGGTGTCTACGTTACTTGTTGCTTCATCGAGGATCAGGATCCGCGGGTTGGCAATCATCGCCCGGGCGATGGTCAGCAGTTGCCGCTGTCCCTGCGAGAGACTCCGCCCGCCATCCGAGAGGATGGTCTCGTAGCCTTTTGGAAGCCGGGTGATGAATTCATGGCAGTTTGCGTCTTTTGCAGCCTGGATACATTCTTCATCGGTGGCTCCCCCCCGTCCGTATTTCAGGTTGTTCATGACCGTGTCTGAGAAGAGGAACGGCTCCTGGAGCACCACCCCTATCTGTCTCCGGAGGCTCTCCTGGGTGACATCATAGATACTCTGTCCATCGATCTCGATCGATCCGCTGTCGATATCGTAATAGCGGGTGAGAATGTTGATGATTGTGCTCTTCCCTGCGCCGGTCGGACCGCAGAGGCCGATCATCTGGCCGGGCAGCGCTTCAAAGCTGTTCTTTTTGAGGATCTGCCGCCCGGGCACATAGCTGAAGTCCACATCTCTGAACACCACGTGACCGGTCACCGGTTTCAGATCGACTGCTCCCGGTTTATCGACGATATCCGGCTCCTCATCGATGATCTGGAAGATCCGGTTTGCACTCACTGCGGCCGAGAGGATGAAGTTATAATTGGCAAAGATGGTGGTGAGGGGGAGGGCAAACAGGAGGGTCAGGGAGAGGAACGTCGTAAGGACACCCACCGAAAGATCATGATTGATGATCATGACCGACCCGAAGAGCGCAACGAGCGAGACATCCAGGTTCGTCACAAGGACCGTGAGGGGGTTGATCACCAGCGAGAGGACCTGTGCCCTGCTTCCGACCTCCCTGGCCCCTTCACTCACCACGGTCTGACTGCCGGCAATGGCATCCTGCTGGCGGAATGCAATTATCGTCTTCTCACCGGCGAGCGTCTCTTCCATGAGCCCGTTCAAGTCCGCGAGCCGTTCCTGGAGGAGGGCGAATGCAGGCCCGGCAACCTTCGCAAGCAGCCACACAAGCCCCATCATAAGGGGAATAGCGATGCAGGCAACAACAGCGAGCGTGACACTGAGGAGGAACATGGCTGCGAGGGTAACAACCAGCATGAAGAGGCCCATCAGCATAGTCCCGAGAGGCTGCTGGAAGAATGCGGTGATCACATCGATGTCGTTCGTGACCCTGCTCATCAGCTCCCCGATCGGCTGCCTGTCAAAGAACCGCAGGGAAAGGGTCTGCATATGCTCGAAAAGGTCCTGCCTGATCTGGAACAAAGCTTTCTGGGTGACGCCCGCGAGGAACCGGTATCCGAAGTAGTAGGAGATGAAGGTGAGTAAGGACAACCCAGCCATCACCATCACCTGCTGGTACAGATCTGCCGTAGTACTGGGTCCGGAAAGAGTATTGACCGCGACCCCGAGCATCACCGAAAGGAAGATGAAGGAGACTGTACCCACGAAGAACAGAACTATAACAAGGGTGAGCAGAGCCTTCCGCTGGCCCAGATACGCGATCATCCGGCCGAGCGCTCTCATCCTTCTCGGGCGACGGATTTTTTCAGGTTTTGAGAGGGTTCCTGTCGTTTCGGTGGTCATATCAGGTCCTCCCTCCGCACACCACCAAGTTGTGATTCGAAAATTTCCCTGTAGAGCGGATTGGTGCGGATCAGGTCATGGTGACTTCCCTTCGCGACGATTGCTCCCTGATCGAGGAGGATAATGGTGTCTGCGGTGAGGACGGTACTGATCCGCTGTGCGACGATGAATTTGGTAGTATTGGGCATCATGGTTCCCAGCGCATCCTGGATGCGGCTTTCGGTGACAACATCCACGGCACTGGTACTGTCATCGAGGATGAGAATGGAAGGCCGGGACGCGATCGCACGGGCGATGGAGATCCGTTGCCGCTGCCCTCCAGAAAAGTTGGCTCCTCTCCGGGCTACACGGGAATCATAGCCACCGGGGATCGCTGAGATGAAGTCATCGGCATCGGCTGCCTTTGCTGCCGACACAACGTGATCATAGGGGATTTCAGGGTCGGAGAACGCGATATTCTCCTTAATGGTCCCGGAGAAGAGGATACTCTCCTGGAGGGCGATTCCTATCAGGGAACGGAGGTGATCCTGGGGGAGGTCCCTGATATCGGTGCCATCGATGGTGATCCGCCCGGTCGTGACGTCGTAAAATCGCGGGATCAGGTTGATGAGGGTGGTCTTCCCCGAACCGGTCGGACCGAGGAAGGCAACCGTCTGCCCGGGTTCTGCGACAAGCGAGACGTTCCTGACCGATTCTTTCCCCCCGGCACCATCATAGCTGAAGGAGACATTCTCGAATTCTACCCTCCCTTTCAGGAGAGCCGAATCCAGGTGCTGTGGGGCGGGACTGTCCGCAATTGCAGGAGTGGCATCAAACAGCTCCACGATTCGTCCAGCAGACGCTTCTGCAGAGATGATAGCCGGCAGGACGAATGAGAGGATCAGCAACTGGGCCAGGATGAAGAAGAAATACTGGGTGAACGCGACGATCTGGCCGATATCCATGGTTCCGGCCAGGACCTGGGTGCCTCCAAACCAGATGACAAGGGCATTGGAAAGACCGAGGATGATAAAAATCGCGGGAAGGAGCAGCGCACTATAGTAGAGCGGGGGTAATGAAGCCTGGCGGAGATCATCATTCTTTCCTTCAAACCGCTTGTTCTCGTATCCCTGCCTTACGAAGGATTTTACCACCCGGACGCCTGCAAAGACCTCCTGGAGCACGTTGTTCAGCCCATCCAGCATCTTCTGCCGGTTGATATACTGTTTCTGGAGCATGATCGCGACAGCCCCAAATATCAGCGCAGTAACGACGATGACGAGGAGAAAGATCCAGACCAGATCGGGGCTGTCTATGTAGACAAACACCAGCGCGGCAAGGATCATGAAAGGGGCGTACAGGATAAACCGTGTGGCGTAGTTCACTGCCATATTGATCTGGTAGATGTCATTGGTGAGACGGACAAGGAGTTCCCCCGTGGGATACCGGTCAAGGTTCCCAAACGAAAACGTCTGTATTTTCCGATAGGTTTCCTTGCGAAGGTAATGTGCCGTGCCCTCTCCCAGCCGTGCTGCGATGTACAGGTTGGCCATCGAGAATGCCCCTGCGAGAATGGCAAAAAAGAGCATCTTCAGGCAGCTTTCCACTACCACTTCAACGTCACCGCCAACCACCCCGTTGTCCAGGAGGTTGGACACCTGGACCGGTATCATGAGCATGAAGAGTGCCCCGAAGAGTACCAACACCTGGGACAGGGCGATCCATTTCCATACCTCCCGGTACACCACCAGGAGACGGCGAAGATTCTCAAGCATGGTCGTCAGCCACCCCCAGTCTGGAGCAGCATTGGTATACTCATGCTACCCTGGGGTAATGAGAGAGGGAAGTATCTCTGGTTAATCACTCTGAAAAGTTCCATGGTGAATTGAGAAGCAGAATAACTATTTAAACTAAATCCTCTCTGATATGGACTCGGTCCGATCATTACAGAACCATCTACATATCCTTGAAACTCCAGGCACTGAAGCTTAGCTTTGAAAAAGGGTTACAATTGTTACGACAGCTGCAATAATGAGAATCACGGCATTCCTGTTTATCCCGGTCCTTTCCCAACGTTCAGAGAGGATCAGCCCCCTCCAGATCTTAATACACAGAGAGCGATGCTTATATCTTAGGGAAAGGATGAGAAGATACATATCCTGTATGCCTGTAGATGAAGAAACCCCTGTTATCCCGGCCCTGGCAGAATCGGAAAAAGAAGACTACCAGCGATTGTGGAAACCCGGATTCCTCCTTGCCATTATTATCATCGCTCTCATTGCCATCGCTTTTACCGCGGTTTTTATGACGCTGTATGGATACCTGGACAAGGTGATCTGGCTGGAGAATGATTTTGTACTGTCCAACCGGTGGACTATACCAGCGGGGGTGCTGATCTTCTCCCTCCTCGTTGGGCTCTGCCAGAAGTACCTCCATGCCCCAAACGTAATCCACGGAAGTGCCATGGAATCCATGCGGAAAGGACAGGCCGGGAGCGACTACCGGACTTTTCCGGGAGCCTTCCTTTCGTCCATCTGCTCCCTTCTCTCAGGGGCAAGCATCGGGCCAGAGGGCACCATCGCCACAATGGTCAGCCAACTTGCGATATGGGTCCGGACAAAGATGCGGATCGTCCGGGATTCCCATGATGCTCACCTGGGATTTGATATGGCAGCCCTTGCCTCGGCATTCAACGGCATTGTCGGGAGCCCGGCCTTTACCGGTGTCCTTGCGACAGAGTTCCAGATTGGGGAGAGGAATGTGTTCAAATTCCTGATCTGGAACCTTGTGGCAGGGCTCGTAGGATATTTCTTCTACCTCTCCCTTGGATTTACCTCCTTTGCCGCCCTGCTTCCTTTCCCCCCTCTTGAGAGCCTTTCTGCCATGATGGTGGTTTCTGCCATAATCCTCGGTATAATCGGGTCCCTTCTTGCGATCTTTACCGGAATCTGCCTGAAGGGAGCTGGGGAACTCATGGAGAAGAGTTTCGGAGAGGGTATTGTGCTCCGGACTGTCGCTGCAGGGATTGTGATTGCAGTCGTCTGTTACTTCCTCCCGGAGCTGTTATTTTCCGGTGAAGCCCAGATCCATGCCATCGTTCAGAATCCTGCGGCGTTCGGGATCGGGATGCTCCTTATGCTTGCAATCCTCAAGCTGGTACTCTTCGCCCTGTCCTTCAAGGGGGGGTTCCTTGGAGGTCCTGTCTTCCCCATCCTCTTTGCATCGACCTTGGTCGGCCTTGCGCTCTCACTCGCTGTCCCGGGAATCCCGGTCGGCATCTTTGTGCTCTGTGTCGAGGCTGCAACCATCGCGTTTGCTCTCGGTGCTCCCTTAACCGCGATCATTCTTATAGTAGTGCTGGGCAATCCTTCACCCTACCTGGTGGCGCTTATCGTAACCTCCGTGGCCACCGCCCTGATCCTTGGGGCTCTGTTGAAACCGATCATGGAACGGCGGATACGCGAAAAAGCCACACCAGAAGCAGGCCAGACTTCACCGTGCCATTGACATGTCCTCGGGAAGCGCTGAAACCAGCAGTCGCCCAGGCTGAAACGGCCTAGCCCTGGATTGTTGAACTATGGTAAATCGGCGATAATTGCTCTCGCGGAGAAACGGGGTTGAAGAATGACAAAACTGATTTTTTTTTGTCACTACTGGAGCGCGAACAATCTCAATAACCCCGCTGTGCCCTAATCACACAGAAACCAGCCCTTGCATCTACCTCCGTCACGGTAAACCCGGTCCCCTCAAGGAGTGCACAGATTTCTTCCTGCGAATAAAACCGCGCTCGGGAGAGGAACCGCCCTTTTCCGCCTTCCCGAAGGTATCTCTGATGGATAGATCCCCTGTCTTCAATGAATGCGAGGGTGAGAAATCCGGCGGACACGAGAATGCGGTGGATTTCCCTGAATGCGGGAACCGGATCTTCAAGGAAACAGATAACAGTTACCATGAGTATCGAAGAACATGAGCCATCCCGCAGTGGGAGCGCCTCGGCCAAGCCCCGGACGACTTCAATCCCTCTCTGACGTGCCATCCGACCGAGGGCACGAGAGGGTTCGATCCCCAGTCCAATCCCCAGGGGGGCGGCGAAACGGCCGGAGCCGACCCCCACTTCGACTGAGCGGGAGTCTGGTGCCGGGAGCACCTTCATGATGCGGGAGAGTTCTGCGAGATACTCATCGTGGTGCTCATCAAACCACCGGTCATAATCTTCTGCATACTCCTCAAATACATCCCGCGACACTGATGCACCTCTCACGTCTCGTAGAGACGCTTCCGGACCCGTTCTCCGATGGCCTCCTCCCGCCGTTTCAGGACAGAGAGGTCGAACTTATCCCCGTCTCCTCTGTAGGTAGAAAAGAGGAGATAGACGAAATCGACGGTCAGGTCCATCACCTCCTTCTTAAACCTGACTTCTACCGAGGTATCGCCGGCGAACCCCTTGATGGAAAACCAGTCAGGCTTCTCGAACTTGTAGAATCCCTTGCCGACATTCGGGAGTGCTTCAACCTGCCCGAAGTTCCCCAGATAGGTAAAAAATTCCCTTGTAACCGGTACGTCGAGCAGGAACTCCTTCATGAAGGAGCCGTCAGCACAGACCTTATGCCGGACCGACCGCAGAATCCGCATTCCTGGCTATCTCCCGCACGGCATCAGCCGCGAACCGGCATTCTTCATCGGTCGTGAACCAGGAGAGGCTGAGCCGGACGCAGCCTTCGCCTCCGTCAATAGCCTTGTGCACCAGGGGGGCACAGTGGAGCCCAGTCCGAGAGATGATGTTGTATCCCCGGGCCAGCATGAATCCCACGTCATCGTTCTGGAGGCCCTTGATATTGAACGCGATGATGGGCAGGTCCGGGTGGTCATTGTAGATCATGATATTTTCCTCTTTCTTCAGTTCCCTGATGAGAAACAATGTTTGTTTTTCCCCCTTTTCCCTGATGATTGCCAGTCCCGTCTCGTTAAGGAACTCCACTCCCGCTGCAAGCGCTGCCAGGCCCGGGTAGTTGTGGGTCCCGATCTCGAACCGCTCCGGCATCCCACGGGGATGGAGGAGCGAGAACGAGTCCGTCCCGGTCCCGCCAAACCGGACCGGTGCAATGGTTTTCGGGTCACGCAGGAAAAATCCCCCCGTCCCAGGAACGCCAAGGAGACCCTTGTGGCCGGTGATAACGAAGGCATCGACCGGAAGATCTTTTAGGCCGATGGGAATATGGCCGGCAGTCTGGGCACCGTCCACGATAAAGTAGATACCATGGTCATGCAGGATTTCCCCGATTGCCCTGATATCCTGGGTCGATCCGAGCACATTGCTACCATGGGTCATGACCATGAGGCGGGCGTCGGGACGGATGGAATCTTGAACGGCGTCGGGACTGACAAAACAGTCCTTGAAGGGAATGATGTCCAACCGTATGCGGCCTTGTTGCTCATATTCATGCAGGGGACGGAGCACGGAGTTGTGGTCCAGTGTCGTGGTAAGGACATGGCATTGCTCTTTTTTTTCCGCAAGAAAACCAGATATGAGGATATTGAGGGAATCCGTTGCATTATGGGTGAACACAAGGTGTTCGGGCGGTGCTCCTCCCAGAAACGCGGAAAGCCCGTCCCGGGCCAGTGTGAGGTAGTCCTCACCCTGGGTCCCTGTCGTTCTCCCGGAGCCGAAGACCGGGAGGGAGAGGGATTGCGCAATCGCTGCCAGTACCCCAGGAGGTTTCGGCCAGCTGGTTGCTGCATTGTTGAGATAAATAAGTGGTTTTTGAGTGGGGAGCATCTTTTTTTAAGATCTGATAATCACCGGGAAAAAGGGATCGGTAGTACCACGAACCATTATCGCGGGATGAGCGGAACAAATAGTACATGGCCGATGTCACTCCTGCGGTTCTCAGGGAAGCAGCAGAGCAACTGGGAATCCAGGAACATGCCTCCCTCTATGAGATCAAGCAGAAATATCATGAACAGATCAAGAAATGGCATCCTGATGTCTCAAATCTCGATCCGGCAGCCTCGCACGAGATGACCATCCGGTTGAAGCGGGCATACGATCTTCTAGCTGATTATTGTATGAACCATGTTTTCTCGTTCCGGATCGAGGACCTCTCACGAGACCTTGAGCAGAGCCCCGCTGATTTCTGGATGGAACGGTTCGGGGATGATCCTATCTGGGGATAGAGCTTGCTCTTTCGCGATTGTGTTCAATCTCGATGACCAGCTGGAGGGCAGGCCGATTCTTGTTGCAGAAGGACGAAGTCGGGAGTAAGACCCGCCCATACAGTAAGGTGGCCGAGATATCTTTTACTTAATCCCATCCCCCTCTTTTGATTGTTAGTGGTTTACCGAACGAATGATATTACAGAATAATAATATCCTCGAAGAGGTTCCCGGAGGGTTATCTTTAATAACTTACCCACTCTTTACCCTGTGTTGCACCAGCAACTAGCAGTCCAGGGTATAATTATGAAAAGAATGAGATCATACGTTTGTGAAGCCTGTGGTTATATCTATGATCCAGCGAGGGGAGAACCAAAGAACGGTATTCCCCCAGGAACTGCCTTTGAAGATCTTCCCAAGGACTACACCTGTCCTGTATGTGGAAAGGCAAAGATTGGAAAGACTGCCTTTAATCCACTTGATGCTCCATCCGGACGGTATCGCTGCATTGCCTGTGGCTATGTGTATGATCCCGAACGAGGAGAGCCCAAGAACGGGATAAAACCGGACACCGCGTTTGAAGATTTGCCTGACACGTACGTCTGTCCCGTCTGCGGGGTCTATGCAAAGATAGGGAAGAGCGCCTTTGTGCCAACCGAATGATCTTTTAATTTTTCCCTCACGAAAAAAAGGGCTGACTATAGAATTCTTAGATTTTTTGGATCCGCCACCATTCAACGGTTTTTCAGGGCAACAATATCCTTTACTCCCACAAGTTTCCACACCATCGATCGTTCTTCCTGGGCCAGTTTTTCTACTGGTTCGCCTGGTGAATGCCCCAGTGCACTCAGTACCAGCGGTGAGAGCCCTTTCTTCCTGATCATATCGACAAAGAGGCTCCGCACCTCCTTCTTCTTTGCGGATTCCTGAACCTCTTCTAGGGTGCCCTGAAGACTCACGAACGTGAATGCAGACAGGTCGGGTGCATATTCCTCGATCTCAACAGAGACTTTTGGATTTGTTTTAAAATATTCGATCTTACGGCCATATTTTGTGGAAAGGAAATAGAGGTACCTCCCATCAAAAACGTACATGAACGGCGCGATATAGGGATGCTCTGCCGCAGCAAATGCAATCCGTGATACATGCTGCCGTGCGATCAGGGAGTCATACTCTGCCTTTGCCATTCTGGGGATTTTTAGCGGTGTTGTCATATTCCGATTCCTCGCATTGATTATGTCATGGGTTGTTGATAATGGTGATCGGGAGCCAAAGGCTTCATGATTGTCCTTATGGAGAAGGAATGAGGGATAGTATGCCAAGAAAATTTACCCGACCCCGTCTTGTTGTCAGCAGGTGCATCGAATTCGATCCGTGCCGGTATGATGGCTCAAAAATACCTTCTCCGGTAGTGGACCGCTTGAAAGCCTACGCTGACTTCATTCCGGTATGTCCCGAGGTTGAGATTGGCCTTGGGATACCGCGGGCAACGGTAAGGATCGTCCGGATAGAGGGAGGGGACCACCTTATCCAGCCCGCGACAGGTCGGGATGTGACTAGTGATATGACCAGGTTCACCGGACAATTCCTCGATATCCTCCCTCCTGTCGATGGTTTCATACTGAAAGGCGGTTCGCCCACGTCCGGGATCAGCAATGTGAAAGTCTATCCCTCGACGGAAAAATCGATGGCGATTGAGAGGAGTGCAGGCTTTTTTGCACGGGAAGTACTGAAGCGGTTCTCTTATCTGCCCATCGAAGATGAACTTCGACTGATTAATGCACGGATCCGTGACCATTTTCTTGCGGGCATCTTCACGCATGCAGCATTCCGCGAGGTGGAGCAGACCATGGATCGGGAGGCCCTTGGTCGGTTTCACGCGGCCAATAAGCTTATCCTTATGGCATGTCATCAGCAGAATCTGCGCAAAATGGGACAGCTGGTCGCGATGCGGTCAAAAAAAGAGCCAGGAGACCTGTTTGTTCAGTATCATGAGCTGCTCTGTATATCACTCAAAAACGTTCCCCGATATACCAACAATATCAATGTCCTCCAGCACGTTCTCGGACATTTCAGCAATCGTGTCACTAGCGAGGAGAAAGCGTATTGCCTCAGGTTGATAGATCGATACAAGAACGGCCATGCTACTCTCGCTGAACCCCGGGACCTCCTCCGCTCATGGGTGATACGGTTCAACGAATCCGCCCTGATGGATCAGACGTTCTTTGCGCCGTATCCATTTGAGCTTGCAGACCTGCCTGCCGACATGATCGAGCGGGGGCGGGATGTCTGGAAGTCCCTGAAATCATCAAATACCCAAAAAACAGAGAGAGAATCCCGTTAAAAGATGAGAGCCTCTGCACGAAAAAAAAGAGCGGATTTCACAGCGGGCCATGAAGCGACAGTTGTCTATCCCCACCAGCTTTTTCAGGAAAGCCCTGCATTGGCGAATGACCGTCCGGTGGTCCTTGCTGCCAGATCCGTGGTTTTTCAAACGCTTCCGGTTCCATGCCCAGAAGCTCGTCTTACATCGTGCCTCAATGAGGAGATACCGCGACCACCTTGCTGCAGGAGGATTCAGGATTGAGTATATCGAAGCAGCAGATCTGGAGACCAGTATGGACCTTATCGTCCAGCAGGCCCGAAAAGGCATTTCGGAAATCCACCTCTGCGATCCGCTGGAAACCAAGATGAGTGAAGAGATTGAAAAGGCCTGTTCGATGCAGGGAATCCGGCTGGTCACGTACGAGAGTCCAATGTTCCTCTGCTCCCGTGATTATCTCGCAGAGTTTTAAAAAGGAGGGAGGAGGTTTTACCTCACGGAATTCTATATCGCGCAGAGAAAACGCCATAACATCCTGCTCGAACAGGAGGGAAAACCGGTCGGGAATCGCTAGACCTTTGATACCCTCAACCGCAGACTCCTCCCAAAAAATTTCCCCGTACCTCCTGTCTGGCATCCTGCTGAGAACGAGTATGTACCTGAAGCGATCAGCTATGTGAAAGATCATTTTCCGTATGCCTGTGGCAACGTGACCCCTTTTTTCTGGCCGGTGACCTTCGAGGATGCGAACCGCTGGTTCGAGGATTTCCTCGTGAACCGGCTGCCTTTCTTCGGACGATATGAAGATGCGATTCATCGGAACGAGCCAGTTCTTTTTCATTCTGCGCTCAGTCCGTTGCTGAATATCGGGCTTCTCACCCCTGGAAATGTGGTGGCTGCCACCCTTGCGTATGCAAAGGATCACGAGGTTCCTATCGAATCCCTCGAAGGGTTCATCCGCCAGGTTATCGGCTGGAGGGAATTTATCAGGGCTGTTTACCTCCTGGCAGGAAAAAAGGAGCAGAGTTCCAATGTTCTGGAACAGACCCAGCCAATACCTTCCTGCTTCTGGGATGCATCGACAGGAATCGAACCCGTCGATACCACAATCAGACGTGTCCTCGCGACAGGATATTGTCACCACATCGAGCGGCTCATGGTGCTGGGAAACATCATGATCCTTGCCGGATTCCATCCTGGCCGAGTCTACGACTGGTTCTCTGAGCTCTTTAGCGATGCCTATGATTGGGTGATGGTGCCCAATGTCTACGGGATGAGTCAGTTTGCAGATGGCGGAATGATGAGTTCAAAACCGTACATTTCAGGATCAAGGTATATTCTGAAAATGAGTGACTATCCGAAAGGCCCCTGGTGTGATCTCTGGGATGCACTCTACTGGCGCTTCCTCTATGTCCATCGAGATCTCTTTGAGCATAATCCACGCATGGCTCCCTTCATGACCTATATCACCCGCATGCCGGAAGAGAAACGCCAACAGCTGATCGAAAAGGCTGAACGATATCTGGATTCTATTGGTGCGTGTACAGGCATGCCTCCCCATTCCCTAGAGAAGTGAAGAAGGTTGTAATCCATTCTTGTGCAGACAACTGCAATTTTTTTAACAAGGCCTCCTTCTTCATAACAGAGTTCGATGGCTGGTAACGGGTCTGCCGCGGACAGAAAATCAAATTAAAAATGGTCGATTTTGAGAGAGACCCGCCGAATTCTACGCAGCCAATTTTTGAAGAAACACGATCACTTCCTGAATATCCGGTATCGAATGAATAGGGTATACTTTCACAAAGACGACGAGCTGATTTTTATCTACGACCACATTTGCCCTCTCAGAGAAACCGTTCTCATCGCGGAACAGACCATATTTCTGTGCAACAGCTCCATGCGGCCAGAAATCACAGAGCAACGGCGTATGTTTTATCGAGAGGCTCGCAGCCCATGCCCTCTTGCATGGCCTTGAGTCAACACTGATTCCAACCGGAACACAATTGATTGAGGCAAGCAGTTCCCGGTTGTCCTCCAATGATGTCATCTGTGCTGCACAAAAATCTGTCCAGGCAAGCGGATGAAACGAGAGGAGGACGTGTTTCCCTGTTTGTTCATAGAGACCGAATGTTTTGTCATTCTGGTCTTTTAATGAGAAATTCTTTGCTGGATCGCCGGGTTTTACCATTGGCACATGTGTCATATACCCACCAAAACAACAGGCTTTAGGGATGCAGAATCTTTCAACCTTTGGATGCGGGCATATAGGATCTTCCAACTCCTCAACCTGATAGGACGGTCTCCTCAAAATTCACGGAGATGCACACGAAGATTCGCTGATGCTTGATCCTTATCATTACTCTCCCGCTAAGACATGGTTCACCAGGTTCACGAACGGGGGTTGGTCAGACTATTTCACAATAATTCAGAACATTGGCAGGATTATGAGTCTTCCTGAAACGAAAGAACCAAACCAGAATAATTCCATGAAATCGGGGTCATGAAATTGCATACTCTATTCTCTCCGGCCTGATCCCAGGAGATTGCCGTGTGCGGAATTATATAGTCTAAGATAATTATCCCTGTGATGGAGGAATCATGACCGAGACAATCCGGTACGAAGAGAGTGGGGGTGCAGGAGAAGTGGAGTTCCGGAGGTATCCTTCCATAATCCTTGCCACAGTTACTGGCACGAATGAAAACGAAAACTTCTGGATCCTCTTCCGGTATATCACGGGGAATAACCGTTCCGGAAAGAAAGTGCCCATGACCTCCCCGGTCATAACCCCCGAGAAGATTGCCATGACAACCCCTGTGATATCAGAGACGAACGCGATGTCATTTGTGTTGCCGGCGGCTTACAGGATGAAGGATGTGCCCGGACCAATTGATACCCGGATTCAGATCGAGGAGATACCCCCACGGGAACTCGCGGTCATCCGTTTCAGCGGAAAGGCCTCGGCGATTGATGTCGCCCAGATTCGTGAGAGGCTCCTCAAAAAACTCGAAGAGTCAAATATCACGGTCGTAGGAACACCGTTTTTAATGCGCTACAATGCACCCTATACTCCGGGATTTATGCGGCGGAATGAGGTGGGGGTTGAAATTAAGCGATAGCCCTGTATAGTGCACGGTCCCATATTCAATGCCGGAAAAGCCCCAGCCGGGTTGGCAACGGAGCCCGTAAATCAAGTATTTTTGTGCTCGCGCAGAAATGTGGGTAAAAAAGTGTAAGTCTGTTTTTATAGGGAGCTGCCCGTGCGGCAGGATGCTAAAACTCAAAAAAATGAGGTGAAATCTCCTTTCTATTAGATGATGATGGCTGCACTCTGCTTATCCTTCTCCTCATCGAAATCGGTAATAGCAACTTCGGTGGAAAGGATCATGCCTGCAATCGACCCTG
>JAKLGZ010000079.1 GCA_022710385.1 Methanoregula sp. | reverse complement strand
GGATGAAGCACGGAAGATAGCTGAAGAGATCGGCTACCCTGTCATCGTGAAGGCAAGTGCTGGTGGCGGCGGAATAGGGATGCAGATAGTCAACGATGAAACAAGCCTCGAGGATGCGATCAGCGCGGGAATGCGCATGGCCGAATCTGCATTTGGTGATGCGACGGTATTTATTGAGAAATACCTTGTCAAGCCGCGACATATCGAGTTCCAGGTGCTCGCAGACGAGCACGGGAATGTGGTCCACCTCTATGACCGTGAATGCTCAATCCAGCGGCGTCACCAGAAACTTGTCGAGGAGGCTCCCTGCCCGATCATGACGAGTGAACTCCGAAAGCGAATGTCAGAATCCGCAATAGCAGTGGCAAACGCCTCCGATTACTGGAACGCGGGAACAGTCGAGTTCCTCTACTCCGAAGGGAATTATTACTTCATGGAGATGAACACGCGTCTTCAGGTAGAACATACCGTCACCGAGCTCATCACCGGTATTGACATTGTCAAAGCACAGCTTGCGGTCGCCGCAGGAGAAACCCTATCGTATGACCAGGCGGACATCAGCATCCGGGGACATGCGATTGAATGCCGAATCAACGCAGAAGACCCGCTCAACAATTTTGCTGCCGACCCGGGAAAGATCCTTCGCTACCGTTCACCTGGCGGGCCGGGGATGCGGGTCGATTCTGGGATACACATGGGATACACCATCCCAACCAATTATGATTCGATGATTGCAAAGCTCTGTGCCTGGGGTATGAACCGTGCAGAGGCGATTGACCGGATGAGGCGGGCGATCTATGAGTATGTTATCATCGGGGTCAAGACCACCCTGCCCCTCCATCATGCAGTGATGCATAACCAACATTTCATCAATGGTGATACCCATACTCATTTCCTCCAGGAAGAACATATCATGAAAACACTCCCCCGTTACGTACGCGAGGAGGAAAAGAGAATGCAGACGCTTGCTGCCTCCCTTCGCCAGGGAAAAGAGATTGCGGCGATAACCGGTGCAGTCAATGTATATCTCCAGAACAGGAAAAAGGCGTGAGTGACTGTCCAGGAGTTATCTCCCTTTTTTCGTTTTCTCCAGTTTTTTCAAATCACAATTGCACAGGTTCTGGAACCGAAAAACCCGACGATAAAATAAACCTTGAGCAAGCACAGGAGAACCTTTAATAGGATTTGTATCGTTTTTATTATGCACTTTTGTGCGCTGCGGTGGCCTAGCTGGTTAGGGCGCCAGACTCATAGGGTAATGTGCAATTCGAGGCGCCGTCATCTGAGACATCTGGAGATCGTGGGTTCGGATCCCACCCGCAGCACTCTGGACATTTTTTTATTTTTTTATCGTCGTGGAAACTGAAGAAAGCAGTGTCCCTCCGGCCTCCGCCCACTGCTCGCTTCGCTCGCGGAGAGGGCTTGGCCTGCGGCGGGTTGATGGGGGTACTCTATCGCTCCGCTCCGGCGACGCACTCGGCCTGCGTCCTCGTTGGCGGCCTCTGCTTCGCTGGCATGAGTGGACCGGATGTGTTGACGGCACGACAGGCTTGACTCTCCCGGCCGGGTCGCTCCGCTCTCGCTTCGCTTTCCCGCCCAGGAGGTCAACCGGTCGGCCTGGGTCATCGGTTTGATATGGCGACGAGCGGAGGAACGAGCACCGGCGCCTCCCGACCGGAAGGGAGGGCATCACAAGATCCGGTGACGTTACAACGGAGCCGAATTGGCCGCAGCGGCCCGAGTGGTCACACACATCCGAAAAATTTCGGAGTTCTCCACAATAACTCCTTCAGCATTTTATCCATCATACTCTCATTTCCGGTGACCATGAGAATGAAGACATTCTGTCCTGATTTTACCGATCGATCCCATCCTATCTCGACCAGGTACTCCCCCGGTCCTAGGCCAGCGGTATCGAGGGAATATTCCCATGTATTCCCCCAGACCCCGCTCCCGGTAAGGGCGGAATCGATAGCTCGTACTGGGATGCGGTGGCTGGTCTTCTCGATCACCGATGTGTCATATATCCTCACCGCGATCCGGTTTTCCAGTGCCATGTTCATGGTACCCTGTACCAGCACATATCCCCCGGCGGGGACTTTTAGAGGACTACCCAACTCCACTGTCGAAAGATGCAGGGTGGGCTCTTCCACATAGACCGTTTGGAGAAGGTACGAATCGTCCATACCGCTTCCGGCAATCTGGTTCTTCAGGAAGTCCGCCAGATCCAGGGCAGCGGGTATATCCATGGTGGGGGCATCAACGGTGAGGACTGATACATTGTCCGCAATAGTGAGAAGAGATTTCCCCGCAGAATCGTTCGCGACGATTGAGAAGATCCGATCTTGCCCGGGATCTTGGACGATGATTGTGAAGGGGCCACTATGAAACTTTTCAGTAACCTTTTCATCCCAAGTCCATGTTAGGGTTCCATCGGAATCAGCATCGACAATCTCATGTATGAAGAAGGAATGGCCTATCCCCCAGATGACGGCAGATCCGTTGTGATACCCATCCCCGGTGATGAAAAGCGGATCTCCCTTTGCAAGTACACAATCATGGCTTGCCTGGATATAAATCGCAGCAGTGCAAGGGCTGACAATGCATACCAATGCTGCAAGTACCAGGGGCATTACAGGAATTGCTTTCTTTTGGTCTGGATACATGTTTCATCCCCGAGCGAAAACGCTCTGGTAAGAAAATAATCCAGATTGTTTAAACGATCTCTGTGTAGGAATCCGAACAGACTCCAGGTCTTGGGATTTTCTGGCATTGAACTGATATTTTTCTCATCAAAAAGAAGTTCGTTCCAATTCCTTGACTTGTCAATTGAATCTTTCGGGAGGGGCAAGGGAGAGAGGCAGGAATAGACATTTCATCCACGGATTTCAGGGGCTGGTGCCCAAGTGGGATCTCGACATGGTCCTGCACCTTTGATCCTCCTGATCACCTCGACAGAGTCATCGGTCAGAGCGATCCGTGTGGTTCTGCCAAAACGCTCCATCGCAACAATCCCTTCATCGTACAGTTGCCGTATCCGGCTGTTCACCACCGATGGTACGACACCGAGAGCCCTGGCAATGTCACGCTGGGACGAGTCTGAGTGATCGAGAAGGTAGGTTAGGATCTTCCGGTCGGGTCCGTTCTGGAACCTGGATGCCACGATACGGTCGTATGCTGACATACTCCTCTCGCTGGTGACATACCGTGAGAATATTCCATCCTGGAAGCAATCGACCTTTCCGGCGAATGACAGGATGGAGATGTGGTAGCGGAGTGTCCCCCGGTTCAAACCGGTCCGGTCACGAAGCGCCGAAAAGTGAATGCCAGGGAATTCCCGGATTGTGTTGAAGATCTGCAGCCTTGCAGTATTGTCAAGTACAGTTTTTTTCGAGATGGTGCGGAATCCAAAATAAGCCCCGAATCCGATTCCCCAGAAAAGGAGGATCTGTATCGGCTCCACAAGAGTGGGGGATACGGAATGGACCATATGGCAGATGAGATCGGACGGCCTCATCTGCCACCGGGGGACAGGCACCCCCGTGCCATCGACGCCGAAGAGGGGGATGTAGACCAGTTCCAGGACGCAAAATCCGAAAAACAGAATCCATAGCATCATGGAAAGGGCGGTATGAAATCGATGTGATTGACGGTTCTCCATGATACACTCCTTCCCTTCTGAAGATACCCCAACTGGCATTGTTCAGATCTCGTCAGAGACGTTTATAACCTTTCTGTGTTGGATTGCGAATCGTCGCGAAAATAGTTCTGGATCTGGCACAGAGATCGTTTATGCACCTGGATCCGATTACCCATGTAGGGTGAGGGCAAGTCCCTCATCACCCGACAGCTTTCCGGAAGGCAGGATGCTTTCCCTGCTGTCATAAATCCGGGCTCGAAATCGATGCATCGCACAAAGCCCGGAAGGAGCAAAATCATGAAACTCTATGGAATAAAAACGGGATCGGTTTTCATGCTGATCCTGCTGTTTGCATCTGCACTGATCGGTGTAGCGAGTGCGGAAGACGAGAAGGGAGTCGTCCGATCGGATGCCACTACAGAGCAGTTGAGCCTAATCAATGAGCTCTATGGCAAGGACATCACTGTGCTTGATTATATGGAGAATGTCCACCCGGAACACCTTGTCGGGATCCCCGATTCATACAAGAAGAATATGGCCGGTCAGAAGATGACCTGGTGGGCAATGGAGCCGAAGTCGGTAACTAACGATGAACAGCCGGCCCTGGATCGTGCCACTGTTTCTGTCAGTGCGACCGGATATAAGTTTGACTGGAGAACCATCCGTTTTGGAGGAACCTGTACTGCATCGGGACTGGAGGGACCTCCATGGTATATCTACGTCGAGGCGTTCCTGATTAACCGGGGAACCGGGCAAACCGTGGATTCGACATCGGCAAGTTCACAACAGGGAGTGTGGTCAGTCACCGCATCGAAAGATAAGTTATATCCTGCGAATGGCCAGTACTATGTCCATGCATGGGGGTATATTCCTACGCCCTACTATGCTGAGGACTATGACGACACTTCGGTGTTCAGCTTCCCCTAACCATTTTTTCAGCCATGAATAACCATCGACGTTCCAGCGGCCTCCTGATAATCGTCATCTGTCTGGTCACTATTCCCTTGGTCACAAGTGCAGAACCGGTATCTGGGACCGAAACAGGGCTTTTCACTCTTTCGGGGGAGCCATTCCACATGATCCTAGAGGAGGATCAACTCTTCTGGATACAGGATAACAAATACCTGAATGCGTCAGAACGGGGGTTTTATGGGTATAACCTTACAGAGGGGACGAAAAGACAACTCGTTCGGATCGGAGAACAAGGGCAAATGAGTTCAGACGGTACGATTCCCATAATGCATCAGGTTGAAACAGCAAGAACATCAGGTGATCGGCTTGTGTTCAGCGAAAAAGGGATCATACTAACAAATCTCTCAACAGGATCTGCAGTTCAACTCACCAACCAGAATGATGCGGTTCTCCCTGTATCCGATCTCAGGTTCAATCAGAATCCTTGTATTGACGGGGACCGGGTTATCTGGACCGAACACGAGGGAATTGCCCACTCAAGTGTTGACGGGGGAAAGATCGTCATCCTCAATCTGACAACTGGGGAGAGACGGTACCTCCCGACTGGTTCACCGGGCAACCAGAGTACCCCTATGATATCAGGTAATTTCATACTGTGGAAAGACTACCGCTCCAATGGTCCGGATGACCAGGAACTTTACCTCTATGATCTGAAGAACGGAAAAGAGGAACGTCTGCCAACGGAAAATCCTGTGGAGAGCAATCCGTATCTCTCTGGTGACAATGTGGTCTGGACAGAAAAGATCCATGGGATCCATACGATTGTTCATTACTCCATCTCTTCCCGGACCAGGACCGTTATAGGTCAGGGAAGCGTGCACCAGGGGCATCTTCCTTCCGTCTCGGATGACCGGGTTGTATGGTTACAGTCTATGAATCCTCTCGATTTCAGGGATAGCAGAAGTGCGGTCATGATAATGGACCTACGCACAGGAGAAAAAAGCCAGATCACTCCTTTCAAGCGTGGGCTTTCCCATCCGGTTATCTCAGGGGAACAGGTAATTTTCACACGGGGCGCAGGAAAAGACTGGTCCAGAGAGCCCCGCGAGGTCGTCCTCTTTATCCTCTTCTCCCGGCCTGAAGAGACCGTATCCGGCACGGATACCCGTCCGGGAAACGGCAACTCTCTGACTCCTGCGACCAATTCACTTGATAAAGGTGAAGTAATGCCTTCGACATCGTCACCGGGTTTTACCTGCTTCACACTGATTGCGGGGTGTATTGCAGCACTAGCTATTAAGAAGGTCAGAGATAAGAACTCCAAGTGCTTGCTCTAATTCCAGTCAAATGGTGGTGGTGCCACAAAACGGCCGCAGCGGCCCGAGCGACCGAAAGGAGCGAGTCACTGAGCGTCATCATTGTCCGGTAAACAGCGACGAGCATGGTGCAAAGCACGATGCAAGGAGCGGGATGGAACAGCTGCCGGCGAGGAGTGGAAGGACAAAGCCGGGAGCTTCAGTGAATCAGGATTAGGAAGAGAAAATCAGGGGCATGGTGCGAGTGCAGCGGAGTGGAGGAGCACCGGACCGGAGGGAGGAGCGGACGGAGATGGAGCAGAGCGAGCACGTTGCCCCGTTATTGTGTATCAAGATCTCTCTGGTCTCCTCTCTCCTGCGATGAGATTCTGACCAGAGGGAGGAATCGCATGGGGCCGGGGTCCCATGCCGCAGGAGGAGGGGCACCGGGGTGGAGGCCCCGCCCCTTCGGATTGGTAGGGGCGGGGTCAGGGGTAGGGGTCGGTCGCAGGGGCGATTATTTGCGCGGTAAGAAAAAGGACAGCATAAAACACTCTGTTCCTGGTCCCACCCGCAGCATCATGTTCTTTTTTCGTATTTCAACTTTGGAAAAGAAAGTAAAGGAATCAATTCTCAACACATAGCTGGCTGACTCTATGATTTTCATAGACTAAGGAAGAATCTTTCCAAGAGGAGTTAAAAAATGGTATAAGACTTAAAAATTTGATTTGCAGCATTTGCTGATCATCTCAGTTCACAATAGATGTACAATTTCAGATAGCTGAAACCTTCCTTGGGTCTTTTAAAATCTGGATTGTGAAGTTTACCTCACGTCGTGTATACGCGAGTCGCCGATTCTCTATATCCATCCGATTGATATATAGAAGACTATATTCTATGTCGAAATGTT
>JAKLGZ010000078.1 GCA_022710385.1 Methanoregula sp. | reverse complement strand
AAGAGCTCCTTCTCTTCCTTGTTTTTCAGAACCAGATCCCCTGAATCTCTCATGCTCGCAAGAGTGGGTAACAATCTGATGAGATCGGGCACTATCTGCTCCTCAGCGGGGATGCCGCTCCCGGCCAGAGTGTCCACAAAAGATTCAATATCCTTGACTGAAGCTGTTCCTATGGTCCTGCCCAGTACTTTCTCCGCCTTCCGGAAAACATGAGCTACTACTGCGAGATCAGCCTGTAATGCCATTTCTTTTTCGAGGAATTCACGCTTAGCTGTGGCAAGCTCCTCCTGCTGACTGCGAAGACTCCCCTGATCAATCGCTTCATTGACGGCTCTGATCCTATCGCAAAGCCGATCAATATCTCCCGTTTCCCGGAGAGTTTCTCCTCTTAAAAGATTTATTTCATCAGCAGTATGTTTCTTCTCCTTCTCAGCTGAATTGAGTCGGGAGAGATCGATACGAACCGCCGAAAGTACTTCTCTCTGCTTCCGGGCTTCTGCAATGGCGGGGGTCATCGCATTCATTTCTCTGCCGATCTGGTCAACCGTCTCCCTGATCTCTTTCATCTCCTCGGGAAAAACGCCCCTCAAATATCTTCCCTGCCCTGAAAGGGATTTTACGCAGCCTTTGAGGCTCTCTGTTGCAGCAAGATAAAAAAGGTCTGGATCTTCAGGGAGATCTTTTGAGAGAGAGGAGAACATCGCCCGTTCAAAGAGCGGCAAGGTATTTTTTGCAATGGTTTCGAGTTTGGGGTGATATGCTTCCTCTCTCTCTTTCGATGTCAGATCCTTCACGAGTTCTTTCAGGGATGAACGAAGATCCCGGATTGTATTCCTTTGTTTCTGGGTCTTTTCGATGAGGGTACGGCTGATCTCCTTCTCCCTCGAATCAAGGAGAGAAGGGAGTTCCCCTAACGCGCATTCGACATCTTCTGGCTCCTTTGGCGTACCGAACATCGATCTGATACGTTTGAACAGTTCAATCCCTCCTCACAGTGAATGTCCCCCAGGGGACTCGGTCACATCACAATCGTTCCTTGCAATCTGTCGTACACGCTCCACGCCTCCGATCTCCCGTATTATCTCCGAAACAGGAGCGGGAACCAGATTCTCCCATTGCTCTCCCTTGAGAATCCTCCGCCGAATTTCTGTCCCCGAGTGTAGTTCCCTTGCATACATGGCAGGAGAGCGTACGGGGATCCCCTCTTCGGAAAACAACCGCATTACGAGCGGATTGCTTGAAAAAATAATATCAAACGGGGGAACCATGGAGCGGACGTGGGCTACCCAGAGGGCATTTCTCTTGATGTCTTCAATAGGGATGACATAGAGGGGTACCCGGATGTCCTTCAGGGATTCGGTGATCATAAGAATCCGCTCCCCCGCAGTAAAGGGATTTTCCTTCTCATGGCTGAGCTGTGCACTTCCCACCCCTATCACAATCGCATCGGCTGTTCCTGCGATTTTTTCGAGGACATACTGATGCCCGTTGTGATAAGGCTGAAATCGCCCGATATAAAATGCCCGTGTCATTGGCCTACCACCATATTTGCGATCAAGGCAGCCATGGCTCCTGCCGTAAATCCCGCATCGATATTCACCACAGTCAGCACGGAACAGGACTGGAGCATGCTGGCCAGCGCAGCTTTCCCTTTCCCCATATATCCATACCCTGTGCTGACCGGAACCCCGATTACCGGCCGGTCAACCATCCCTGCAACAACTGCCGGGAGGGTCCCCTCCCGGCCGGCTGCAACGACGAAGACCTGTGCACCCTGACATTTCCTGATGGCGGGAAAAAGGCGGTGAATCCCTGCAGCGCCAACATCATATGCGGTACAAACCTGGCAGCCCATTTCAGTTGCAATCACGCGTGCCTCTTCTGCGACCGGTATATCGGAGGTCCCGGCAGTAATGACAGCAATGATTCCGCCGGTAAGTGTGATCGGATCTCCAGTAGACAGCACCGCCATCCGCGCAGTCTCATGGCAGGTCAGAGTAAACCCTGATTTTTCTGCACGTTCCCGAAGTATCTTTTCCTGGGCCCGGTTTAACCGGGATATGACGCATCTGCCAGATGATCGGGCATGGGCAAGCGCAATATCTGCAAGGTGAGCTGACTCTTTTCCCTCGGCGAGAACAACCTCCGGTATACCACAGCGGATATTTCGGCCGATATCAAGACAGGCGATATCGGAGACTTCCTCAATACGTAATCCGTCAATCTCCCGTTCCGTCTCTTCCAGACTGATGGCGCCTTCCTGGAATCGGAGGAGAGCTTCACGGAGCTTTCTGTTTGCCTGCATACCTCAATAATAAAGATATGGGTCCGCGTATAATAATACGTTCATAATCATGAGTTATCTCGTCTATATCGCCCTCTTTGGGGCTGCAGTTGTTTTTTTCCTGTGGCTGCGTGATGCCAGGATTTTTTATCGGACCGGTCTTCCAGGATACCGGAAGGCTGCATACAGGGGAATTCTATTTGGTGCTCTGGCCATTCTTGGTGTAGCAGTAACCATATATTCGCTGGAACTCCTCGGGCTCGGCCTTATCCTCGCTGCCCTTTATCTTCAGGGGAGAGAAGAGCGCGAAAAGATATGGGGGTCAGAGGAAACCCTCGACCGGTTTCTTGGGAAAGCCCCTCTCCGAAAAGGGATAAAAAATAAGGAGGCTTGATGCGATATGCTCCAAAAACCACGTGGGACCAGGGATTTCCTCCCTGACGAGATGGAACAGAGGCGCGAGATCGAAGGCAGGATGCGCGAGGTGGCACGGAGATGGGGCTACCGTGAGATCTGCACCCCCGAATTTGAAGAACTCGACCTTTTCACCATCCGTTCGGGAGAAGGAATCATCCAGGAGATGTACGTTTTCGAGGATAAAGGGGGGAGGCCGATGGCCCTCCGCCCCGAGCTTACGGCGCCGGTTCTTCGGATGTACGTCAATGAAGGGAAAACTCTGCCAAAACCGCTTCGCTGGTATTACTTTGCCGATTGTTTCCGCTATGAGCGCCCACAAAAGGGCAGATACCGCCAGTTCTGGCAGTTTGGGGTGGAACTTATAGGCGTGGATTCTGCTCTTGCAGAGGCAGAAGTCATCATGCTTGCTGAAGAGATACTCTCATCTACGGGGATCTCATTCTCAATTCATATCGGCCATCTGGCATTAGTAAGGAGCCTGCTGTCAGAGATCCCGGAACAGGAACAGAAAAGAATCCGTATGTTCCTCGACAAGAAAAATTTTGACGGCCTTTCAGATTACCTCACCAGCAAAGGATGGGATGACCTCTGCACATCGCTGATACAATTAACATCCTGCCGAAACCTGAACGATGTGTTCGCGATCACAGGAGATCTTCCGGAAAAGGCGAGGATCGGAGAACTCTTCTCGATCCTTGATACGACCGGAATTCCGTATACCCTGGATCCCGGCATTGCACGAGGACTCGATTACTATACCGGAATGGTCTTTGAAATATTCGCCCAAAATCTTGGAACTGAAAACCAGGTACTTGGTGGGGGAACGTATCGTCTTGCTCATCTTTTCGGTGGAGAAGATACGCCCTCCTGCGGATTTGCCATTGGATTTGATCGGGTGATGGTCGCAAGAGGGGACCAAGGCCCTCCGCACCAGATTATGGCCGGGATTGCCTATACCCCTGATGGGAGGGATTGGGCCCTTGCGGTTGCCCGCGAATTCAGGGCGGCGGGGATCCGGACCGAGTTCGACCTCTCTGAACGGTCCCTGACCCAGCAGTTGTCCCGACTGTCTAAATCCGCCGATTATGCTTTGATTATCGGAAAGAGAGAGAAGGAAAATTCATTGGTGACCCTTAAAAATCTCAGATCCGGGATACAGCAAGAACTCACTCTCCCCGAAGCAATCAGTGAGGTGACCGGGAGTGAGCCTCGCTGAGGAGCTGGCTAAGCAGCAGAGGAGCATCAGCGTCGCCGAATTTTTTGAGCGGAACAAGCACCTCCTTGGCTTTGATTCGCCCACACGAGGAATCATCACCACCATCAAGGAAGCGGTGGATAATGCTCTTGATGCCTGCGAAGAGGCGATGGAGCTTCCCGATATATTTCTCTCAGTAAGCAGGCAGGACCGGGACATCTACCGGATCGTTATCGAAGACAACGGCCCTGGGATCATTCCGGACCAGATCCCCTTCATCTTTGGCAAGCTCCTGTATGGTTCCCGGTTTCACCAGATACGACAGAGCAGAGGGCAGCAGGGGATCGGTATCAGCGCTGCAGTGCTGTATGCCCAGCTCACAGCAGGGGTCCCCACCATCATCGTTTCCAGGACCGGCCCTGAATACCCTGCCCATGAATGTGCCATTCAGATCAATATTGATACGAATGAACCCGAAGTCCTTACCCGCCGCGAGATAGAGTGGGATCGGACCCATGGGACGCGGATTCAGATTGAGTTCAAAAGCACCCTTGCCGCGAAAAAACGGCTTATTGAATATCTGAGATACACCTCCGTGGTAAATCCGCATGCCCGGATCCGGCTTGAAATAGATGGCGAGGTGTTCATGTTCGACCGGGTCAGCGATGAGGTGATCGCTTGTCCCAGGGCGATTAAACCCCATCCCCACGGAATCGAGGTCGGGCAGATCAGGAGGATGCTTCAGGCATCTCCTGGAACACTTGAATTGTTTCTTATGAGCAGTTTCTCGAAAATCGGGAAGAAAACTGCAGAAGAGATATGCCGGATTGCACAGCTGTCCTGCACAGCTGATGCATCATCTCTCTCTGCCAAAGAACAGAAACGGCTTATTGAGGCGATGCAGATGGTGAAAGTACCCCCCCCTCCAATCTCCCAGTGTCTTTCGCCTATCGGAGAGGACCTTATCATAAGGGGTCTTGAAAAAGAGTTCCAGATGGACTTCGTAAAAGCCCGGACGCGGCCAGGATCGGTCTTTTCAGGGCACCCGTTCATCATAGAAGCCGCGATAGGATATGGTGGAAAACTTGCGGCCGACGGGAATGCACAGATTCTTCGGTTTGCAAACCGGGTACCTCTGATGTACCAGCAGGGAGCATGCGCAATCACTTCTGCAATTTCTGCGATGAACTGGAAGAACTATACTGTCGCCCAGGCAGGTCTCCCTACCGGACCCCTCCTCATTCTTGTGCATGTGGCATCGACCAGTGTTCCGTTTACCAGCGAGAGTAAGGATGCCATTGCCTCCATCCCTGAGATTGAGCGGGAGATCACCCTTGGACTGCAGGATCTCGCCCGCGACCTGAAGGTCTTCCTCTCCCGAAGAGACCGGAACCGGTTGCAGGAAGATCGTGCCAGGGCAGTGTGTGCTATCCTTCCTGAACTGGCCGAAAAGGTTGCAGAGATAGTTGAGCTGCCTAAACCCGACATTTCATCGATTGAGGGCAGGATCATGCATAAGCTTATTGTGAGGAAGACGGTATCAGAGGGTATTGTTAGGATAGAGATAAAAAATTACACCGCAGGCCAGGCATCCCTCTCTCTTTATACCATCACCAGGGATTCGGAAAATAACGCTGATCCCCCCCCGGATTTTTTGACAAAAATGGATGAAGATTTCACCCGGGTCTGGCAGGTGGTGGTTGATCCAGGAAAAGTGTGGACGACAACCTATTCAGGATCAGCCCATGGGACAGTCGAAATCCGTGGCATTGATCCGAGGAATGTTGTTATGGTGGACCGAGATGAGTAAAGAAGATCTTGATATTCTGGCTACCGGGCGGCTCATCGGCATCGCTCGGAAATGGTATGACCAGATGCTTGAGGGACAGATCCCTTCCATCGCTCTTCCGACACGAACAAAACAGAATATTGAATATGATGATACATCCGAAGTCTGGAAATATGGGGACCGGGAGAGTATCCGCTCAGCAGGTACGGCAAAGAGTGCACTCCACCTGCTGAAGATGGCATATGTCATCTGGTTTTTGCGAAAACAGATCGGTGAAAACCGTTCATCGACTCTGAGAGAACTGTATTATATCTCGGAAGGCTGGAAGAAAGCGAAATTCCAGGCTCAGGATGAGAGTAATTTCCTGATAGAGGATTTGGAAATTCTCACCGATATGCAAAGGGAAGCATTCCATCTTCGCCCTGAAGAGGACGGAGCAACCATATTCGGGCCTTTAAAACTGCGGGAGATGACCCGGCGTGGAGAGAGGGACATCCATTGCCAGGATGATGTTGGGGAAGCAGGCTACCAGATCCCTACCAATGTCGAGACAGTTGAATTGCTAGAACACGACGCCAAGTTTGTGATCGCAATAGAGACCGGAGGTATGTATGCAAGACTGATCGAAAACGGATTTGACGGAGATCACCAGGCAATTCTCATCCACCTCAAAGGTCAGCCAGCACGATCAACCAGGCGTTTCCTGAACCGGATCAACACGCAGTTCAATCTTCCGGTAGTGGTGTTTACTGATGGAGACCCCTGGTCCTATCGAATATACGCAAGTGTTGCGTATGGTGCAATCAAAAGTGCCCATATCTCTGAACTGCTTGCAACCCCCAAAGCAAGATTCATCGGTGTCCAGCCGACTGATATCAGGGACTATCACCTGCCTTCTGATCATCTGAACGACAAGGACATCGGAGCCCTCAGGAGTGAATTGACTGATCCAAGGTTCGCTTCCGATTACTGGAAAGAACAGATAGAACTTCAGCTTAAACTCAATCTCAAATCAGAACAGCAGGCATTTGCAGCGAAAGGACTTGATTTCGTGACAAAGGAGTATCTGCCCGCCCGACTCTCTGACATGGGAATCATTTGAACATTTTTTTTCAAATAAAGAATCCGGTCACCTTTCATCTAATTACGATACACGAACGGTGGCCGCCTTGGTACTGCACCCCCTACTGGTTTGTGTGTATGGACCAACCCCGCCAGACTTCTTCAGGAAAATGGGGTGATGATCG
>JAKLGZ010000077.1 GCA_022710385.1 Methanoregula sp. | reverse complement strand
ATCGTCAGGTGGACCACGCACCCTCCTGACTCCTTCCACTCCCTGATGCACCGCTTCCACGGGACCTTGTGCTCGATGAAAAAGTCGCCGCCCCAGCGTTCGACCACGTCAGTAATACTCCGGACGACTCCCTTGTCATCGGCTGCAAGATACATCCCCTTCGCGCCGAGCGCCCGGGCTGCCAGCCCGACATGAGTGGTTACCCGCTGGTCGCGTTCAGGACGGTGCCCGATCCGGAGCACCACGATCTCCGGCATTGTCACTCCTTCCTCTTCCGCTCCCTGATGATCCCGTTCTCGATGGTAAACGGGGTGGTCTCATCGTACTTCGCCTGGCATGAAAGGAGCATCTCATGCATCGAACGGATCCGGTATCTCCCGTTGCAGCCTTCGATGAGGAATGTTGTTCCAAGACGGTCGAGGGAATCGGCAAGAGCGTCGCCGGGGCAGCCGGTTGCGATGGCAAGTGCCTCGATATCCTGATCTGGTGTGTCTGCAAGGAGGTGGTAGATCCACCAGTCCAGATCCTCTTTTTTCACCTTTACACATTCCGCGGGTCGATGATTATAGGTTTTCGTTCCGCCAGGGAAAGCGGGTATTATATACAGGAAAACTCCGATACGATTGATACATTGAACGATACCACCTCCGTTTCATTCAGCGAGCTTGCCTGCATAGCCGACCAGATACTCGAGAAGGCAGAGGATGATCCGGAAATCCTTGCACAGGAACTGGACGGGCTTGCTCCCGGGATCCGGAACGAGCTCCTCACCTCGGATCTCCTCAACGCGTACCAGGTCTTCTTCTACTTCTTCAGGGAGGATCCTGGTGATCTCGAGCAGGACAGGCTCACCCTCCAGCCGGCGTCGGCACTCATGACCGGGGTGATGATGAGCGAGACCGAGCTCTCTGAGCTGTTCTTCTCCATTGAAGCAGGGGAACCGGTCTTTTCAGTGAGCGACGGAGACCGGGTCGTTGCCCGATTCCGGGGAGCTGATGCCTACCAAAAGGCACTCCAATTTCTCGATGAATCGTTCTGACAAAGTTCTCTTCTTACCAGAGCCCTCCCGTGATGAGATTGTGCCGCACGTGTGCTTTCACGACCTTCGGGAGAGTTCCCTTCCGGTACCGCCACTCCCCAATGATGATGCAGGCTCCCTCGATCCCGCCAAGAAGCGCCTCATCGACCACCGCAGTGTCATCCATCCTCATCCGGTTACAGATCGCGGTCGCCCAGGCATCAGCGAGCGCCGGGCTCTGGGAAAATACGACGGCCGCGTCCGCGACACCGAGGGAGATAGAGTGCCCGACGGTCGCTGAGGAGGTGCAGATCCCCCATATCCCCGGGAGAGGCCCGGTGACAAAGGCATACCTGTCGGAGAGTGGCGAGCTGCCGGCATGGATCCCGATTCGCACCTCCCGGTCGCAGAGGAGCGCGATATCCCCGCCATTGTCCACGATCCCGAAGGAGGCCCCCGCTTCCTCCATCGCTTCAACCCCTGCCCAGGCAATCGACCCTGCAACTGCTGCCATCGGCCCCACCCCTGCGGCTCCGGACGCGCCGGACATTCGGTCAACCACCAGGATCCCGGTATCAACAGAATATGGCTCAAAGGTGGTGAGAAAAAAGGGATCCCCCGCGATATAGTGCTCCAGTTCCTGCCGGGCACGGGTTATTCCCTGCCTGGCCGCCTCCACGTGCTGTTCCTCGTCGGCAAGGATCGTGGCGATGGTCTCGCGGAGGTGGAACCGGTGCCTGATCATAGGAGTACTTCTCTCTTTTCACGAGACAAATACCCGTCGAACCAGAAACGCCCTGACCAAACAGGGAGCTATTTATCCGATCATGAGTGAGCCTTTCATGAAGTGAGTATGGGCATTGGAGGGCTCAGGGCCCAACGGTCATTGCGGATCGGCACCCGGAAAGCAGCCGATTATATCATCATGGCCCGGCTCCGGGACCAGGCCTTGGGCGAACTGATCAGCCACTTTCCCGCACTTACCGGGATGTCATCCGGTGAGGCACGCGAACTCCATGTCACCCTCTTTGGCCCGTTCCGTTCCCGTATCAATGGCGTAACACTCCTCACCCGGGTTGAAGAGGGAGCGGGAGACCTGAACCGGTTGACCTTCAGAATAGGTGATCTGATCCGGCTGAAAGGTTTGCGGGGCGGGGCTATCGCCATGAGCCTTGCACCTGACCAGGAATTTTCCGCGTTTTACCAGCGGCTGGTATCAGCCTTTTCCCCATTGACAGAATGGTGCACCTGGATCGACACCCCCCCCGGCCACCGTATCTTCCACGTCTCTCTCCGGTTCAACATTCCCTTCCGCGATTTCGACCTGTTCTGGGAGAGGACGCTTGGGATCACTCCATCGCAAGAGTACGAACCTGGGGAAGGGAGGAGTCCCATCCCTGCTGTCCGGACCTACCTCAAAGCCTGTGATTCCCCGGTCAGCATCTTCCGGATAGCGATCATGCGCAGAGGATCGCTCTGGAGAGAGTACGATCTCCCGCAAAAGACCTGGCTCTCAAGGAGAGAATCGGCAGACACGGGCGAATGGGAGAGGACCTACCAGACGTTCCGGCAGAACGACGGGCTGGAGCTGCCCGAGAGCAAGCATAGCACTCCATCCCGGCAGTTCCTGATCTCCGACCTCCATCTTGGCCATGGAAATATCATCCATTACTGCCGCCGGCCATTCTTCTCCCCCGATGAGATGGATGATGTCCTTATACAGAACTGGAACCACCGGGTCGGCATCTCCGATGAAGTGTTTTACCTCGGCGACCTCTGCCATGGCAGGGATGCGCTTCCGGCAGCCGCATACCTCGCACGCCTCAATGGAACTATCCATTTCATCGCGGGAAACCATGATGAAGTGATTCCCGGGTCCGTCACCAGCATGATGATCCACAGCGGGGCTACGCAGTTCTGCCTGATCCATGATCCGGCACAAGCACCCCTGAATTTTCCCGGATGGGTAATCCATGGCCATCACCACAACAACGACCTGGAAACATATCCTTTCATCAACGCCCGCACCCGGACGGTCAACATCAGCGCAGAGCTGCTGGATTTTATCCCGATCAGTATCGATGAACTTTGCACTATCCTCAAACAGATCAAGCCCGGTGAGAAGGTAGGTACCCTGAAAGAAGCACGGGATCGGATTTACCAAGGGCAGCTCCCTGATGATTCGCTGTGAGAATACCATGTTTATGGAATCTCACCTCTGCATGTTCCAGATATGAGGTCAAGATAATCCTTCACAGTAGCGATTCATCGTTCAAGGATCCTTACCATCCATTCCCAGGCAGGAACCGGGGAGCAGCTGCGGGAGGAGGATCCGTATCAGGGATTCCTGACACATCATCTCCTTATCCTCACAGGATTCCATGTGTTGAAAAAAGGGAGTGTCTGCCCGTCATCCCTCTCCCTTGTGGGAGAGAGCCCTGTGCGGGCAGATCTCGATACACCGGCCGCAGAGGACGCACTTCTTCTCATCCATCCGGAGTCTCCAGTCATCATCGAACGAGAACACTTCCTGTGGGCATATGCTGATGCAGGCGCCACAATCAACACACCGGCTCTCATCAAGCGAGATGATGTCCTCGAGCACCCTGACCGCTGCACCGAGATCGGCCAGGCGCTCTTTTACAAGTGCACAGGACTCATCCGGAATATCGATCAGCGCCTCGCCCTCCGATGAATCGATCAGCGCCCTCTCGACATTGATCAGCACCCCGGTGTCCCTGACGACTTGTGCGATGATGGGTTTCTTCCCTGCTTTCCGTGAGAAGGTCACGACCAGTTTCATTTGAGCCACCTCCCGAACAGCTTTCCAAGGTTCATCGCGGTGAGCATCCCGATCACCCGCTTCTCTCCATCGACAACGGGAAGGGCGCTGATATTATACTGCTCGAGCTTCCGGACGGCAACATCGACGGCTTCTTCGGGCGTTGTCGTGATCACCTTCTTCTTCATGATGTCCCTGACAAGGGACGCCTTGCCAGGGCTGACCACTGCCTTCGAGATATCATACGTAGTGACAATCCCGACCAGCTTCCCTGCAGTATTGATAACGGGGAGGTGATTGGTCTCCCCTTTCAGGAGCTTCTGCGCAGCTGCCCGGATCTCCTCGTCCTCCCGGATGGCAATGACCTTTCGGTCCATGATATCGAGTACACGGGGTCCCCGGGTGGTCTCCCGAAGCGGCATAGCACTCTTCAGCGGATCGATAGGCCGTGCGGGCTGCACAGGGGTGAGGATGCCCTGCTCCACCCATGATTTGACAACCCCTGCGATCTCGCGGGCTTTCCGGAAGCTTGAGAGCGACGAAGTCCGCACCTCCTCACCGTTCAGGTCCACCACCCCGCTCTTCAGTTCGGCATAGCTGACCTTGCGCAGCGATGGCCGGGACCGGGTGGGGATTCCGTAATCGATCACGTCCACGATAATGTCTTCATCGCGGATCGCGGTCGCCCGCACCGCTTCGATATCGAGGATGGGAATCGGGATGCCGAGCCCCATGTACAGGGTCACCCCATACCCTGCCATGGTGGCGGCCCGGATATAATCGTTGGACATCTGCTTCATGTCGGCTGTCACCATCAGGGTGCCAAAGCCCCCTGCAGGAGAATGCTGGGTACCTTCCCCGACCACCATCCCCGGGGCTCCCCCAAGAAATGCCGGGACCCCTCCGCCGATCATACGGAAATGGGGATCGTTTGCCAGGGGATTCAGCAGACCAGATCCGGAATACGTTATGTTCCCGCAGTTCGGCAGGAGCAGTCCCATGTAGGTCCGGAGGCTTCTGTCAGTGGAATTCGAAGCGGCATTGTACCGCTGGTACCCGTTCCTCGGGTTGAGCATGATGGCCTGGTTCAGGTTCTCGAGGAGGAGTTCGGTGGTGATAGTTCGCCTCGGGTAACAATCGGTCCCGGTGGAGAGAGCCCTGAGTTCGACGGTCTTTCCCGCGATGAAGTCCTCGATGACATGGGCACCGCCATAGCTCTCCTCGCGGGTAGCGGACTTCTGCGTCGCACCGATATAGGCATCGACAGCTGCTATGCCGCCATACGCCTCGACGTCGTTCAGCCAGATCTTCTCCATCTTGATCGGGGGGTCTGCATGGCCAAAGTTCAGGAATGCGCCGGATGAGCACATCGCCCCGAATGTACCGGTCGTGACCACATCCACTTCACGGAGCGCTCCCTCTTCACCGAGCTCAGCAACGATCGCCGGCATCTCCTCTGCCGTGACCACCCGTGCGTTTCCGTCCCTGATCCGCTCCCTGATCAGGCTGATGGTCTTTTCCATAGCCATGATGTCTTTTTATGAATATTTATAAGTGTTGCTTATTACCAAGGGTAATTACATACTTTTTAGCCCCGTGGCACTGATACCTTCCCATGGATATCAGGGCGGTGATCCGGGAGCTCGAGGAGATCGCTCCTCCCGATGGTGCCGAAGAGATGGACAGCGGCAGGATCGGCCTCATCATTGCAGGAACGCGGGAGATCGGACGGGTAGTTTGTGCCTTGGATGCCACCCCGGCCGTAGTCAAGGCATCGGTCAGTTCTGGTGCCGATATGCTTGTCGTGCATCATACCCCGCTTTGGTCCCCGGTAACCGCTGTCCCGCAGGCGCTGGCCGCTTTCCTCAAGCCTGTGCTGGCAGCGGACCTGAACATCTACGTGATGCATACCAACTTTGATCATGCAAAGGGAGGGATCAACGATGCCCTGGCCGGACTCCTCGGGCTTACCTCTGTGGAAGAGATGAGCCTCGGCGTCTGCGGTGACTGCAACCTCGATCTCCCGGGCCTTGCCAGGTGTCTTGGTTTCCCACTTCGAACCTGGGGGCTGGTTACCCTTCCCTGCCGGATCGGGGCGGTGGGCGGGAGTGGGTTTGATCCGGAGCTCATCGGAGAGGCCGCCTCTCTTGGGGCCACAGCTTACCTCTCTGCGGAACTCAGACATTCAGTTGCACGGGGCTCCCCGCTCCCGCTGATCGAATCGACGCATTACGCCCTCGAAGTCCCAGGTATGCGCCAGCTCGCGGAACGAATGGGGTGGACATTTATCGATGATCCTCCGGTAATGGAAACATGGAGATAGACGAGCTGTTTGAAGCCCTGATGGAGGAGAAAGAACTCACCCCGGAACTGCGGGACGAGATCACGCGGATATTCGGGGCGAGGGGGAAAAAAGCCCTCCAGGCAATTGATGAGCGGCGGATTAAGAGATACCACGATTTCTTCGTGGTGGTCGGCACTTCGGATGAGTATATCGTGGATGACGATTTCTGCACCTGCCGTGATTTCATCTTCAGGAAAGGCCGCTGCTGGCATGAGCTTGCCGTGCGTATCGCTGCTGCCATCGACTCGTTCGAAGAGGTCGATCTCTGGTATCAGGCCGCCTGGACCACTAAAACCCCGCCTGACAAACAGTATTTATCGTAACAAACCTAAAAATAAGAGGTACAACGTGGTTATCCATGCTCGAGGACGAATATCAGCTCGAATATTTCAAAATCCAGGGGATGACCCGCAAGGTATGCACCCGGTGCGGTGCAGCATTCTGGACCCGGAATCCGGATCAGGAGATCTGTGGCGATGCCCCCTGCGAGACCTACAATTTCATCGGCAACCCTGTGTTCAGGAGACACACGGTCGACGAGATGAGGGAGGCTTACCTCTCGTTCTTTGAGCAGAACCACCACACCCGGATCAACCGGTATCCTGTCGTTGCCCGGTGGCGGGACGACATTTACCTGACGATCGCCTCAATTGCTGATTTCCAGCCCTGGGTGACCAGCGGTGTGGTACCCCCACCCGCAAATCCCCTCACCATCTCGCAACCCTGCATCAGGTTAAATGACTTCGATTCGGTCGGACGTTCCGGGAGGCACCTCACCCTCTTCGAGATGATGGCACACCAT
>JAKLGZ010000076.1 GCA_022710385.1 Methanoregula sp. | reverse complement strand
CGGTCCGCATGATGACATTCCTGACCCCGGCATTCACGATCATCTTCGAGCAGAGGAAACAGGGCCAGATCTGCGTGAGTGCTTCGGTTTCTACCTCGTATCCCGCAAGGTAGAGGGTACAGCCGCGTGCCAGTTTTCCTGCCTGGAGGAGGGCGTTCATCTCGGCATGGACGCTCCGGCACTTCTCGTAGTTTGACCCCGAGGGGATGTTGTGATCGTTCCGCCAGCACCGGTTCAGTTCGGTACAGTCCACCTGCTTCCTTGGTGCCCCGGTGTAACCTGTTGAGACGATGGTATTGTACTCGTCTACGATGATCGCGCCGAAATTCCGGCGGAGGCAGGTCCCCTGGTGGGCGCAGCGGAGCGCGAGGTCAAGGAAATACTGGTGGCGGTTCGTTCGCATGAAAGGAGGATTGTTCCCGGATCGGTAAATAATCCTGTGGAACGGGTCTTGTTCGTTATGATTGGGGAGCGTCAGGGAGAGGAGGGGAGGGGACATGATTCGCCCGTACAGATTATGGATCTTGGAGACTGAACCACTGCAGGAGATGATGGATATCCAGGTAAACCGTTCATCTGTGAGAATTCCTTCCCCGGAAAAGAAGGGTGAATGATCCCTGGAGCGGCCGGAAGAGAATGGAGAGCCTCATCAGGGAAGAGGACGATGATCACAGGAAGAGAACATGTGCCCGGATCAGAAGTCCATCGAAAAGAAGATCTGTGATGTGTGCGGCAGGGAGGCGATCGGGATGCAGATCCTTGGGTGCTGTGCATCGACCGTCTGCGAGGAGCATGCAGAACAGCAGTTACGCGGATTGAGCCCCGGAGAGAAGCTGCAATGGGGAGTCTGCTATTTTGTCCGGTTTCCAGAGGATCCGGATGAGAAGTGACTGCAGAAGTTCCTTCACCCTGGCTGCTGCCCCGAACGCTGCTGCAACTCCCCATACAGCCTTTTTCCATTCGGGACCAGGGCAACTGAGTCGATGATCACGGCGTCCCTCGCGTTGCGGTTCACCCTGATCGCCTTCATCCGTTCGAGGACCCCGATAAAAGAGAGCATATCCTCGCGGCGGTAGCGGGTTCTCTGGACGAGCATATCGACTGATGCAGACTCATGAAATTCTGAACCGAGCAGCCATACGATCCATTCTTCGGGGGTATGGATGAAATCAGGCATGATGAACATGGCGTTCCCACTCCTTCACTGTTGCTCAATTACGATAAACCTTGTTGGGAGGAGAGAAAATGCAAGGGGTGGATCCGCATGGGCTCATCTCCTGCTCCGTTGCTTTCTCCCATATCCCGATCTCCGTGGAACCGGAGCTGATGCACGACTCCGGGGAGCACGTTCGACATAGATCCCCTGCCCTGACTCTCCACGCCTGACACAGGCAAAGTCGATAAACCCGTTGTAGGGATCGGTACGAAGCAGCCGGACGGTGATTTTCTGGCCGACCCGGAGCCCCTGCTCTCCCTGGAGGATCCTGCCCTCGGCAGGGGGGGAGATCATCCGGGCGTAGATCCCATGCTCGGTGACCCCTGTCACCAGGGCTTCGAACTCCTCGCCGATGCGATCCTTGAGCAGCACTGCTGCAGCAGCCTTTCGCATGAACCGTTCCACCTTCTTTGAGCCTTTCTCCCGGTCGGAGAGCCAGGTGGAGAGATCGTAGAGCTCATGGGTGGTGTAAGGGCTCTCCTTCCCGTCGATGACCGATTTTACGAGCCGCTGGTTCACCAGGTCGACATATCGCCGGTTCGGGGCGGTACCGTGGGTGTAATCGGTGACGGCAAGCCCGAAGTGGCCGGTGGGGGGCTCTCCTGGCTCCAGCGTCATGTACTCCCCGGGCCCGAGGAGTTTGACGATGGTCAGCGAGAGATCCGGGAACCGCTCGGGATCGGCCTCCTTCCTTTTCATGAGGAAGAGCGAGAGGGCTTTTGAATCGGGCTCCCGGGGGAGCTTCTCGCGGTAGGCCGCGGCGGTCATCACAATCTCGTCCCAGTACCGGGGCACCCGGACCACCCGCTGGATCATCGGAATGCCGGCTTTTCCGAGAAAGTCCACCATGGTCCCGTTTGCCGCAATCATGAAGTTCTCGATGATGAACCTGGCGGCGTTCATCTTCTGGACAACGATATCCCGGACGATCCCATTCTCCGCAACGGCATCAGCCTCGATCGTCTCGAGTTCGAGAGCCCCCTGCTTCATCCGATATTTCTTCAGCCGGGTCGTTGCCAGGGCCTGGAGGCGGATCTGCTCCTCGAGGCCGGGGACGGCACTCACGCTTGGGGGGATCGTCCGCTGCCCATCAAGCCATTCGCCGACCTCCTCGTAGATCAGCTTTGCCTTGTTCGACACGAGAGCACGGGAGATCCCCTCCTCGCGTACATCCCCGTCCGGGAGCACCGTGTATTCGATCACGATCGCCCGGTGATCGTTCCCGGGGAGGAGGGAACTGATCCCCTTCGAGAGCCGGTCCGGGAGCATGGGGAACGTCTCGACCCCCGTATACACCGAGGTGCCGTTGTGGGCTGCACGGTGGTCGGTCTGGGAACGCTTCGGGACGAAGTGATCGACATCCGCAATGGCAACCATCACATGGATCTCATCCCCGGGGCCGCGTTCGCAGTACTCGATCTGGTCAAGGTCCATGGAATCATAATTGTCGATGGATGACCAGAGCAGGGGGCGGAGATCCCGCACGTTGGTTCCTCCATCAGGATCGTTCTTCGCATCGATCGATTCGACCTCCCGCATCACCGCCTTTGAAAATCCCGGCTCGAACCCGTATTTCCGCATCGCATCCCACGCGATGGCTTTCAGGTCAATAAATTTCTGTTTTTTCATTGTTCAACTCTGAAAGATTCGTTTGATGGCATAAAAACTTCTTGAACCTGCTTTTCGAGACAGGGAAACCCTATGCCTTTCCCTCCATAGGGATGAACGAACAGCCGTACCAATCACCAGGAACCCCTTGTGATCACCAGAGTTTCTCCCTGTTTTCATCAGCAGAAGAGTCATGTGAAGTGATTCGCTCGGGTGAGACAGAAGAGGGTATCAGCATTCATGAAAAATGACCGTCCTGCTCCTGGGACGATCCTGAGGATTTAAGTACCTGACAGGATGAAGCTAAGCTGGATCAACTATGGCAGCACGATCCTGGAAAGAAGCAAAGGAGATCGCCGACCGTGAAGGGGCGGAACTCGTGTTTCACAACTATGACAAGAAGGAATACGGGGCATGCTCCAGTGATACGACCTTCGGGTGCTTTGTCAAAGGTGAGTTTGTCGAGGAACGATGCATCTGCATGCCGGCAAAATTCTCGCCGGAAGAACTCGAGAAGAAGGAGCAGGCGTTTCTCACCGAAAATCCGGATTGGGGAGAGTGAAGAGAAAGAGCATCCCCGATCGCCTGAGATTTAAAGCAAAGGGAGTAGAACCAGGATTAGGACGGCGTTTTAGTAGGGTATTACTGTTATTCCAGGAATCGACCCGAAATGCCGGTCCCGGGAAATGATCTCTCCATCATTGCAGAGTACGATTGCAGCGATTACTTCATCAAAGGCTCCAAGCGGGGTTCCCCTTATACGCAGATCTGTCGACAATTTGCCGAACAGTTCATACACCTGTTCATCGATCGGAAGGATGGAAAACAGCGACAGAATATTTTTCACTTTTTCCAGACTGTCTCTGTTCACTGACTGATATGCTCCCTTATACAGCTCAAGAGCAGTGATGCCTGTGGTGTCCAGTCCTCTTCCTGCCTGTTCGTAGTGTTCGAAGATCATCGTTGCACCTGGATCTTTTCGCATCAGGTCGATAATGAACGATGTGTCAGCAACGGTCATCTCATACCCTGACTTCACGAAACCGTGATTTCCTGATCTCTCTTGATGCCATCTCGATACTGTCTGCAAGTTCTGAACAATCTCCCAATTCCGACATCACTTCGGAAAGTGTGCGTCTTTTTGGAAAATTTTCGAGAATTACATCGGAGAAGCTCATCTTTTCATTCTTTTTAAGACGTTTCAAACGCTCGTATGCTTCTTCGCTGATACTGATGGTCCGGGTTGCCATAGGGAAGTATCTGTGTATGTATGTGTATTTAATAGATCGCTCTGCTGAGAATAGTACAGTGAAGAATCGTCTGAAGACCTCTCTTTTAATCCGGTATACCTTCACTGCCGTTCCTTCAGGTTCAGTTCATCACGGATCCGGCGGATGAGATCGTAGACTGCCTGCCTGAACTCTCCCCCGATCTCCTCCCAGGATGGACTAATTTTCCGCTCTTCTTCCTTATCTGACAGGTCAGGTACTGGGGCACTATCCTCCGGGGATTTCTCTTCAGGCTTCGAGAAGATGGAGCGGTATCCGGTTATCAGGACGACAATGAAGGTGAGAGGATACAGGATCAGTTTCACAAACTGGAGGGTTGAACCAATGCCGAGCGAATAAAATGAATCGATGAAGGCCATTATCGCGAGAATGAACGAGACGAGCAGCACACTGGCGACTGCATTGAAGAGCGGGAAAGGGAGATTGAAGGGGAACCTGATTGCAGCGAAGATCTCCCCGATCATGAAGAGCACCGAGAAGATGATGATCAGGGCTGCATTGGCGTACAAGAGATCGACGAATCCCGAGAGCAGCGGCCAGGAGACATGATCGGCGATGTATCCCAGTATGACTAAAAATATCAGGAAGAAGAGTATCCCGATCAACCCGGAAATGAGAGCTTTTATCGCGGAAGACTCCCGGCAACCACTGGTTTTCATTCGCAGTACTCCTGTTTTGAGGATTTTTTTTCTGAAAGGTCTGCTGGCACTATTTTCTTGCCCGCTTTATAGAACATACCCAAGATGATTTATCAACATTCTCTCCCTCCCAAAGATATCCGACAACCAGTTTCATCCTGGAAAAATGAGGGTCCGGGTTTTCCCAGGGTGCCCGGATGTCAGCTCTTCTTCTCGAGAAGCGCCCGGATAGCCTTCAACTCGTCGAGCATCTGAACCTCGGTTGTTTTCACTGAAGGAACCGTCCCTCCTGTTCCCGTGCCATCCCCTCCTATAGTTGCCCTTACCATGCTCCGGATCAGCTCCCGGAGTTCTTCTGCATGCACGATGGCCTCGATCCGTATCTCAGCCTGGGCCTGGGCCGAGTAGCCTGCGGTCTGGATGGAGATGGTCGAGATGCCAAGTCTCCGCATCACTGGTCCCTGCCTGATGTCCAGGTTCGTGATCCGATTGTACGGGACGATTCCGGTCCGGCGGAAGATGACCCCCCGTTTCCAGCGCATCTCGTCCTCATGGAGTTCGTACCACATGCTCTCGTAGTAGAGTTTGGTCCAGAGGGCGAACAGGATGACTATCACCACCATGCCTCCGATGATACCGAAAAATATCCCGGTATCGATTGCTGATGAAAGGTACATCGAAAAAGGGATCACGATGACCAGGAACACCATCAGGAAGAGAAAGTCGATGATGAACCAGGTTACCAGTGACGGCGAGGGTTTGAACGGCGTGTTGAGAGGGAAGTGGTCGTTTTGCATGGTACTCCTGGGGGGGCGGGTTAAGATAAGGATATCTTGGGAGAAGGAAGAAATGGACAGTCTTGATCGAAACAGAAGAAATAATGTAGCTCTTCCACACACTGTCAAGTATCCAGGAGGGCAGAACCGGGCATGCGTTGGATCAATCCATATGCAGTTGTTGCTGGCGTCGTGAACCGGTTTCCACGAGCAGTTCTCGTAACGATGGTCGCCCTCGCCATCGTGGCAGTAGTGTTCATGGGGGCAATTCCGCCCTATACAATCTCGGACGAGTACATGGACAAGAGCGCGCCCGAGGGGGTTGTCTTTGACACCTACAGCAACCGCTACATGCAGGACACCTACATTCTCCTGATCCATGCGGGGGATATCACGGACCCGGAACTCCTTTCCGACCTCCTCATTCTCGAGGAGCAGATCCGCCGCATCGACGAGGTCAGTTCGACGACCACCCTTGCGGACGTGGTTGCACAGTCCAACGGCGGGGTAATCCCTGGCACGAGGGCAGAAGTCCAGGCAATCATTGACAGCCTCCCCCCCGACATGCGGCAACAGTTCGTTCCCGACCCACAGACCCTCTTCGGGTACATCCTCATCGACCAGGGGTTGCCTACGGACAAATCCTTTACAATCGAACCGGTCGTCGTCGGTACCTTTGCGCAGGCTACCCTCCCGCCGGGAGTATCTATCGAAGTGACCGGCAATACGCCACTTAACTACGAAATCTTCGTGGCGATGATGATCGGCTTCGTCCTCCTGGTCATCGCCGCGATGGTGCTCATGCTCGTCATGAAATACCTCCTCTGGTCCAAGATACGATACTGGATACTCCCGGTCGTGCTCCTCACCTTCGGGCTGTTCTATACCTTCGGTCTCATGGGCATCTTCGGGATACCCGCGAACGATGGGGCTATCGCGGCATTCCCCATTCTCCTCGGGCTCGGCATCGATTACGCCGTCCAGTTCCACTCGCGGTTCGACGACGAGTGCCGCGTTCGCGACCGGAAGGAAGCGCTCTCACTGACGATCACCGCGGCGGGTCCTGCAGTCCTCACTGCTCTCGTGGCGACGAGCCTCGGGTTCCTGGCAATGTTCATCAGCCCGATCCCCATGATCCGGACCTTCGCGCTGGTCTCCATCATCGGGATAGTCTGCTGCTACCTCACTGCGCTTTTTGGCTTCGGGGCATTTGCCCATGTTTTGGGATACATCCCGAAGGCCCCCGGAAACACCATCGCAGACCGCATCATGACGGTCTATGATACCGGTCTTACCGCGATCTCATCCGGGGTCGTGAAAATTGCCGTTCCGCTTGTGCTCGTCGCGGTCGTCATTGCGTTGGTAGGTATCTCGGTCGACCCCGGCATTCCCGTCGACGCTTCGCAACAGTCGTTTGCACCGTCAGACATGACAGCGTGGTCGTCGCAGACGAGGTCGAATCGATTGCAGGATCGCTCACCCCTCTGCCGCTCT
>JAKLGZ010000075.1 GCA_022710385.1 Methanoregula sp. | reverse complement strand
CCCTCTCAAGGCTGGTGACCTGTGCTTCCGTGAGGGTCATGGGGATGGACGAGACCTGTATCACCCTGCCGTGATCACAGCCGGCTTCGATCTCCCTGAAAAAACCCTCCCGTGTGACCATGTCCGAGAATTCCCCGAGATGTGAGAGCACTTCCTCAACGGCCGGATTGGTGAGAAGGACATTCGTTGCGTTGGCGATGCTCCCGATCACGACTTTCGGGTAGGGTTTTTCCTTGAATCCTTCGATGACGGCGTACTGCACCCCTGCATCGCAGAACATCGCAAGGATTCGTTCCAGGTCAGTCTCCTTCAGGATCAGGACGGATTTCTGCGCATCGATACCAGCCGATGCCGCAGCTCCTGCCTCGTGGAAGAGGGTGGTATCTTTCCCCTCAGGAAGGGAGTGCCCGTGGTGGCCGATATGTTTTACCACTCCGGTCAGCCCACGTTTTTCAAGTTCCGGCACCAGTTCCCTGATAAACGTGGTCTTCCCGGTATTGGAAAAGCCGGCAATGTGAATTATTTTCATCAGGATTCGCCTGCCTTCTTCTCCTCGTCTTCTGCCCGGGTACGGATCAGGGCAGCAGCGGACTCTCCGACACTTCTCATGATCCCGGAGATCCGGTCCTCTATGTCGATCTCTTCGTCGATATCCATTGATGAGCGCTCTACCTCAAGGAGGAACCGTGCCACTTCACTTGCCTCAAAGAGGAGGTCATCCAGCTCTTCTGAGGTGAAGAACCCGCACATGGCGCCGTAAAAGAAGGTGGCACCGGACTTGGTGACTTTCTTCTTGAAGGAGTTCCGGGCCTGGTTGACCGCCTGGGGCGAATAGGTCTCCTGCATGAATGGGACGAGTTCCGGCAGGTGCAGTCCGATGAAGGTCATCTCTGCCCCGTTCCGTGTCCGGAAATCGGTGCAGAGGCGGGCGATCGCCCACTCGCGAGCAGTGATATAGGTCCGCTTTCGCAGGAACTGGTTTACTTTCCGGTAGGTGGCCCCATCCACCTTCCTGAACTTCCTGTACTTGTTGACATCGTCCTGACCGAACTGCTGCGCCATCTGATCAGTACGTTAGGCGCACAGGATTTATTATAGGATGCGGGATTGGAGTGCTCAGGCACCTCTTTAGTATATAGCATCATATGGTTTATTTTGTGGAACGCGCAACCGGCCTGGTGAGTGAATCAAAGAGAAATTCTGCATTATTTTCGAAAAATGGGATTGTTTTGGATTTTTTTCTGGAAGAGCAGGGTGTTTAAAAAAAACGTGTCCGGCCAGGATACCTGAGTTTGAGCATGGGGCCATTGGGCTTCTCGTCCCCTCTGTTGGAGGGGTGGATCAGGCATGGTCATGGACAGTATGCTCTCAAGGGGATATGGTACAGATGGAATACTGATCCCGGTGTGTTTTTTCACTGGTCTTGATAGGGGACTCATGCTGAATCCTTCATCTAAAACCACCACGAAAAGACAGACTTGTGAAAAAAACTTTTTGCTGTTGTACAGTGGGAACCTGAATTAGCTTCTTCGATATCATTTCAATGAGACCGTCGCTGGGGCGATTGGATTGGTGCGGTGAGTTGCACCGCATTTGGTGGGGTGTCATGATCGCTTCCCTTGCCACTACCCACACACACTCTCCTGAAGGTTGTCAGCCGTACACTTTTATCTTGCCAGTTATGCACAATTCTTCACTGCCATTGGCACCATCTCATGGAAATCCATTACCTGCCCTGATTTCAGTCATTATCCGTCTCCCATAATCTGGTTCACATGAATCCAGGAAACATCCTCGACCGTCTATGAGATGAGTCATGTTCAATGGTGTACCAAGCAGACCACATCGAATATGGATGAAACAGAGAGAGAATCTCCCTTCGCAATGTGCAAAGAAGGAGATATCTGGCTGCACCCATCATATCGCATCGCGGGGGGCGCCACAGCGGCGGGGGTAAGCCGAAGGCGCAACCCCCGGGAGCGTTAAGAAAAAACATTTTTCCATCACAAACCGTCGACGGAATTTTGTACCTGATACCGCCCTATCGTAATCCTGGGGGACGGCACAGCGGTGGGGGTAAGCCGAAGGCGCAATCCCCGGGAGCGTCATGAAAGACAAGGGCAGGAACTTCTCACGGGAAATCACCGTGCTTGGAATGCCACCATACTCACCTGAATTGTCACCTTCCCCCTTTCGCGGACAGAACGGTGCATGTATCCCGTGAGGTCTGCAATCATGGAATGAGGGAAGAGCCAAAAAAAGATGAGCATTTCAGATCATCCCGGTAATTGAATATGCTCCGGATCAGGGGAGAGGTCTGAATGTGATCCAATTTCACACCTCCCAAAAAAGGCCTTCTTTTCATTTTGATCCTCCAGCCTATAAGGAGGTATTCAGATCCGCCCACAGAACGAATCTATGAGGCTTTCCTGAATTCTCCGACGGCAAGGATCAGGCCTGGATCCCCGGGCACGGCTTGTGGTATCAGCGACAGTCTGACAAGGGTATCTTTCCCGGTTTACCACTCATGATCTGGTTGTGGGTACTTTTATAGGACGATCTCTGTTCTTTCTGAGTAGTGTCTCTCCTGCACCAGGTGTCAGGGATGGGTTCATGGAATTCTTCCCTGGTTTCCCTGGCATTATGAATCCATTGCGGCAAATGTGTATTCTGCGCAAAACTTTAATTATCAGTCGTTATAAAGAATAGAGCATGGATGGGGGTTATTTTTCCGAATGGCTGGTGAGTTACCGTCACTACCTCCGGATGCGCAATTATTCCCCCCGGACCATCCAGAGCTACGAGCAGGTGGTCCGCCATTTTGCCTACTATGTCTGGCTGCGGAGGAACAATCCCGAGAGGATCGAGCTCTTCTGGGCGGACTTCTCCAAGGCCCGGCTGGACACGACCGTCGACGTGAAGCCGGTCCTGATCACTGACTATTTTACGTTCATTAATACCCAGAAGCCCTACAAGGCGAAGACGACCCATCGGATCATCTCGACACTGAGCTCGTTCTACCGGTTCCTCTCCTCGCAGGGGGTGATCACGGCAAATCCGATGGTCGCGATCGAGCGGCCGAAGATCAAGGACCAGGAGCTCCGGTACCTGAAGCACAGCCAGGTGCTTCGCCTCATCGCCTCCATCGAGGACGACCGGGACCGGCTGATCGTCCGGACGATCTACGCCACCGGGGTCAGGGTCTCGGAGCTCTGCGGGATCAATATCGAGGATATCGACTTCGAGGACGAGATGATCAAGGTCCGGGGGAAGGGGGGCAAGATCCGGATCGTCTTCGTTGACCACGAGACGCTCGAGGAGATCTCCCGGTTCATCGGCAACCGGATCGAGGGACCGCTCTTCCTGGGGCAGATGGGGCATCACATCTCCCCCCGCTCGGTCCAGCACATCTTCAGGAAGTATGCACCCCAGGGAATCACCCCCCACAAGATCCGGCACAGCTATGCAAGCGAGCTCTACCGCCGGTCAAAGAACCTCCGGGTGGTCCAGGAGAACCTCGGGCATACCTCGATCAAAACGACTGAGATCTACCTCCACACTGACCTCGACGAACGGAGAAAGGTCTACCAGGAGTTCTTCCCGCTCTCCGAGACCAGTGCCCCTCCGCCTCCCAAGCCGGAAAAGAAGGAGGATCAGCCGGAACCAGACCCCCTATAGAATGAGGTGAATGTTCGATACTGCCTTTCTCTCAGGTACCTAAGCTGCACAATCATGATATTCAGCCTGCAGGACCAGGAGCACCCTCAGAACAAACCCCCCATTGTTCCCGTATTCCTGCAGGGAGTTTACTCTCACCATTCTCCACGAATTTGAAAAATACTCCCGCACATCGCCCGCTTACCTTTTCTCTTCCGTCGTGCTCTTCTGACAAATAAACCGTATAATGCTATACATAAAGATGAATCTTTTTTTCCTCAGTGCACCATTTTGCATATCCCGATCGCGTTCCAATGCGTTCGTATCCACTTCCTAAGATAACCCGGGTTGAATGGAATGGTCTGTTTCAAAATCGCTTCAAAAACGTTATTATATCAAAATAAACGTGTAGTGCTCTTTGAATGTGGCGGCCACCACTGCTCCGGGGCAGGAATTCCTGATTCGGGTGTTGCGTGGGGACCTCTCTTCGGGACCCCTAGCGGTCCGGCAGTGAGGTATTTATTGTTGGATACTGACCTCGTACACCATGCGGAACCTGCTGACGCTCCCCTTTCTCCTAAGCCTTGTAGCAGCCCTGATCCTCTTCTCTGGGTGCACTTCTGAAGACACGGTCTCTTCTGCATCACTTCCCCCTTCACCATCAATTGCCCCTGGCACCTCTACCGCCCCGTCCCCTCCTATCCCAACGCCCGATTTTTTTGTGGTGAAAAAACAGGAGACGGTACCAACTCTTGCGACCTCACGGCTGGTCATCAGCCTGTACAGTATTTCAGGATGGAATTCCAGCAGCCCTCTCCTGCAACCTGGTGCCGGCAACGAGTATGTGGTGGTGGACTTCTCGCTCAGGAATGTCGGGTATCCCGAGGGATATGGCTACCACCCTGACTCAGTCACGCTCATGGACTCCTCCCGACAGCAGTATCCGTATCACACGGCATCGTTCAGCCTCGTGAACTGGTTCCGGGAGGGCACCATCCCGATCAATGAGACACGCCGCGGGAGACTGGTCTTCGAAGTGCCCATTGCCCCTGAGGGGACCCAGTATATGCTGTCGATCGCGGAGTGATCCCGGACTCCCCTTCGTATTTTCGAAAATGCATCTCGCGTATTCTCTCTGGGTGAGTGGGTCCCCAGGCGGAATCCTGTAATTTTTTTCTAACTCCCGGTTGTGTGTGGGACCATTGAATCGATATCGGTATACGCCGGGTCGATGAACCGCCGTGAGGGCTTTTCGGTGGCGACGGCATGCATCGCATGAGAGGGAGCAAGGGCGGACACCCCCTCTGCACGATCTCCAGCCAGTTAAAAGTGGCTCCCCTGGTCATTTTTTATTCCCCTGTTGATCCAGCCGCAAATCATTATGGGATCCCGCACCGTTTCTCTCACCATTGAGGTGAATCCATGGAGCAGGTGATCAACGGCCTGAAGTACAATACCGCAACGGCAACCCTGGTTGCATCATCCAAGGATGGGGCAAAGCATCTCTACCGGACCAGGAACGGCCGGTTCTTCCTCCATTACGCACATCCCGGCCAGAGTTCGGTCGCCCCCTACCTTGCGGCAATCCCGCTCTCCCGGGCAAAGAAGGAGTACGGGTCGATGCCCCGCCAGTTCGTCCCCTGGGAGAAGGCATTCGGGGAAGAGGTCAGGGAAGCGTGAATGGGTTGCACCGGTGCAATTCCACGGAAAAAAGTGATCGGATTATTGTGGGGTATCGTTGGTGAGCTGCTGTCCCTGGCCTGCCATCCAGGCATCCTCGTTGGGATAATTACTCCGGATGTTTGCGGGATTCATCGTTGCGATCACGATGGATGATCCCTCCTCCAGATAGACCTGGGGTGTCCATTCTTCAACCGGGAATTCCCGCCATCCCCAGGATCCGTCATCATTCCGGTAGATGAGGTCTACCTTGTATTCCTTCGCTGCCGGGTTCGTGTCGAGGACGATCCATCCTGCGGTGTCGGTGGTGGCATCACCGATGATATCTCCTTTCCTGAATTTCAGGGGGGTGCTCAGGGGGGTCACTTCGGGGCCGGCATCAGGGAAACCGGGAGCAGTGTCGGAAGGGGCTGTTGAGGAAGGAGTAAGAGAGGATCCTGAAGACAAATCGGCAGGGGAGCCTGGGGAAGTGCCAGGGGATGCGGATGTCGGAGCTATCGACTGATCTGATGAGCCCAGGTCCTGCGTGGTTGTAGTACAGCCCGCGATACACAATCCCACGATCAGGAGGATTACAGGGGCGATGAATGGCTTCATTACGTATTCATCATTTTCAGGGAAGGAAATAGTTGTTGTCATTGGATTCTTGAGGACTGGCCTATTTTTTTCTTCGTAGCAAAGGCTCAGCCACCATCAAGAAGAATCCTGTTAGTATCAGTCCTTATGAACCGATAGGCTCAGATTACGAAGGAAAAAAGTGAGGGGATCGTCAACCGATCCGGAATGTAACGGGTTTTACCGCACTCTGGCCATCCGGGTTTACAATCGCGATATCCCAGTATCCTCTGGCTGCATCGGAAGGGATAGCAATAGTGCAGGTCATCGTACTACCCCCCGTCTGCACCACTTCATGGGTGCAGGCGATGATTGAACCTGACTTCCGGAGTTCCGCGGAAGCGCCAGTCACGAAATTCGTGCCTGAGATGGTATATGATTTTGTCGATCCCCGTTTTCCGGAACTGGGGCTTATTTTGGTTATCGTTGGTGCAGGGATGGTATCGATGGTCAGCACTGCCGAACCTGATGTCCCCGAACCCGGATCAGAGACGGTGATCAGGACCGTTCCTGGATCACGAACGGAATCGGACAGGATATGGGTGGAGATCTGAGTAGCATCAAGGTAGACTGTAGGGTTCACACACTCGGCCCCGTTCCACAGGATCCTGCTTGCAGGGGTAAAGTCCGTACCGGTTACCACGAGATTGAATTCACCCGATCCTGCTGGCACGGTCGACGGTGAGATTGCCGTCAGTACGGGTGGATTTGGTGCAATGATCTCGAAACAATCCGTCAATGTTGCACTGGTTGTATCAGGATTGATCACCTTCAGATCATATCGACCGGCAGCTTTGCCCGTCAGGTCAAAATGAGCGGAAAGTTCGGTCGGAGATGCACAGACAGAAGTTATTCCGGAAGCAACTATTATAAAAGAGAAAGGCGCTTCAAAAAAGACCGTATTGTCCACCTATGCAACCGCAGAGATGCTAGCAGAAGCCGAAGCCCAAGGGATTATTACTGATAAAGATGATTATGCGCCAGAAGAGACGGTTGTCATCAATGGGTATGGTTTTGCTGCTACTACTCCCTATGATATACCTGTAAAAAGGCCAGACGGGACAATCGTTACAGGAGATGGAACATTCACAC
>JAKLGZ010000074.1 GCA_022710385.1 Methanoregula sp. | reverse complement strand
TGGCAATACAGGTACCATACGGGGCCTCATCAATACGATTTCCGGACACCAGGAAACCTCTGCCATTTGTTATCATTATCGGGTTCTGGCTGATACCAACGAACGTGTTATCACGGATGACATTACCCCGGTTGATGGCACCAGGAGCCCCGGAGACAAAGATAATCCCAAGGTCAGCCTGCTCGATGGTATTGCCTTCAACGATGTTGAAGTTCGATCCACCATCAGAGTCCCTGCACACAATCGCATTGACCCCGATGCAGGTGTCGGTAAAAAAGATGGTGTTGTCCGCAAAGATGTTGAAGCTTCCTTCGAACTTGATGCCCGGGGCGCACTCTTTCCCGCCTACAATGGTAAACCCTTGAATGGTGACGTGATCGGCAAGGACCTGAAAGCCCGCCGTATTCGGGGGCTCTACTACCACATCTTCGCCAGTAGCCATGATATAAAGATTATTTTTTATCACTGACACCGCTTCGGGATACGTACCGGGATACACAAGGATCCTGCTTCCCGGACTTGCGGCATCAACGGCAGCCTGGATGGTTTCATACTCCCGGCCCGGACCTGCGGTCAGCATCGTTCCTGGTCCTGCGGCAGTAACTGGTACTGCCAAGACAGCCAGTACCAGGAAGAGAATACAGGTCCATCTCCCGATGATTCTGGGAGTGATATACACCGTCCCCCTCATTTTATGACACCCCATTTATACTGTTACCCATTTAAACATCCACAATTAAATATTATATCCCGATGAAATTCCCTTCAAGAGCCTTATTGTATGTCCCGCCCAGGCTTCATCAGTAATATCAATGGAGAGACGACCTGGTGGAAAAGAATCAATTCTCAACACGTAGCAGGCTGACTCTATGATCTTCATGGAATAAGAGGTAATTGCTAATCATCCCTGTTCCCAGCAGGTGTTAATTTCAGATAGCCGAATCTTTCTTAGGTGTTTTAGTACCAGGATTGTGTAAACATACCTCACTTCATGTCCGCGAGGCGTTGATTCTCTATATCCATCCGATTGATATATAGAAGACTATATTCTATGTCGAAATGTTATATATTCATTTAAATCCGTTTTGTATTCAGACCACCATGGTTCTGAAAAAGAGACAAACTGGATGTATCACCCTCGCACTCGCAGGAATTCTTGTTCTGGCACTTGTCGCGACCGGGTGTGTGGGAAACGAGCCAACATCGTCCTCCTCACAGGAACGAACATCGATCAAAGTGACGGGCTCAACAACGGTCCTTCCTATCGCCCAGCTGGCTGCTGATGCGTATATGGGAACTCAATCCGATGCCGATATCCAGGTTACTGGAGGAGGCTCCAGTGTCGGGGTCCAGGCAGCAGGGGAGAAAACTGCTGATATCGGGATGTCTTCACGTGATGTCAAGTCAGATGAACTGAAAAAATATCCGAACCTGGTGATCACCACGATTGGGAAAGACGGAGTTGCACTTATTGTCCACCCGTCAAACACCATTACCAGCCTCACCACGACCCAAATCAAGGACATTTATGCTGGGAATTATACAAACTGGAACCAGGCTGGCGGCCCTGATCGGGCAATTGTCGTGGTAGGCAGGGACAGTGCTTCAGGAACCAGAGAGTTCTTCTCTGAGAAGGTGATGAATAAGGGGAACTTCACAAGTACCCAACTCGAAAAGAACTCGAATGGTGCCGTGCAGCAGACGATTGCCCAGACGCCGGGAGCGATTGGATATGTCGGTCTTGGTTTCATCGACGATACCGTCAAGGCCGTCAAGGTCGATACCAACGAAGCGTTGGTTGATCCAACAATAGTGAATGTACTCAGTGGTGCATACCCCCTCTCTCGGTCGCTCTATATGATTACCAACGGCCAGCCAACAGGCCTCGCCAAAACATACCTTGACTACATCCTCTCCCCAGAGGGACAGAGTATCCTCGCAGAAGAAGGATTTGTGCCGGTGAAATAACACCTTCCCACAATTTTTGATTATCCATTCCTGACAATCAGGATAGGCAAAGGTATCGATCGTGTATCGGTTCGGAAAAGAAAATCTGAGGACGCAAATGTCGAAACGCTTGAAAAAAACTGGTGCGGAAAAACCAACTGTCCTCTTCCTCTGCACTTACAACTCTGTCCGTTCTCAGATAGCCGAAGGACTCATGCGATCACTCTCTCCAGATCGCTTCGAGGTGTTTTCCGCAGGTATTGCCCCCGCGGGACTTCATCCCTCTGCCATCAAGACGATGCGAGAGATCGGGATTGATATCAGCGGCCAACTATCAAAATCAGTGCGGGATTTTCGCACGATAGATTTCGATTGTGATGTCATTCAGCAACGAGATACCTGATATCCTGGGGCCCCGAATGCCATCCGGAAAGACCACACTCCTATGCCCGGTACAAAGCCCGTCTGATCTTTATTCGGAGGAAAAGGAGGCTCTTGCCGATTTCAGGGAATTACGGGAGAATCTTCAGCGAATTCTGGAACATACTTTCGGTAATATCCCCTCCTCCCAGGAGAAATCTGCGTGATGGTGGGAAAAGATCATCAGGGAACCTTATTATTCTCTGAAGAAAAAAGTGCAGGCTCCTATCGGTTTTTAAACCGAACGTCCTATATACAGTCATCGGTGTGATGCATATGGCCTTGCCAGATATCAGGAACCGAATGACTACTCCTGCAATCCGGAGAATCCAGGAGCAGGCAATCGGGTCGCTCTGGTTTACCTGTGCCATATTCGCGGTGCTGACGGTATGTTTCATTCTTGGCTACCTCTTCTACAATGGATATCCGGCATTTGTCCAGATTGGCCTCCAGGACTTCCTATTCGGACTGGACTGGAACCCCACCGGCAGTCCACCAAGTTATGGAATTCTCTCACTGATTGTGGGAACTATCCTTGTGATGATCGGCGCCATGGTTCTGGCGGTCCCGCTCGGGATTGCAAGCGCCATCTTCATTTCTGAACTCGCGGGTCCCCGTCTCCGGAACATTATCAAACCCGCCGTCGAACTGCTCGCAGGTATTCCTTCCGTGGTATATGGTTTCTTCGGGCTTGTGGTACTTACCAACTGGATCCGTGTCTCCTTCGATGTCCCGACGGGAGAGACCTGGCTTGCTGGATCAATCCTTCTCGGAATTATGGCGCTTCCCACGATTGTCAGCGTCTCTGAGGATGCGATCAATGCGGTGCCCCGTGAATACAAAGAAGGCTCACTCGCTATTGGTGCCACTGGCTGGCAGACGATCAGCAAGGTGATCATCCCCTCGGCCCTTTCAGGTATCACCGCGGCAGTAATCCTCGGTATCGGCCGGGCGATCGGTGAGACCATGGCCGTTTTAATGGTTACCGGGAATGCAGCAGTCGTGCCTGAACCCATCTGGAACGTATTATCTCCCATCCGCACCCTGACCGCAACCCTTGGTATCGAGACCGGCGAAGTCCCGATAGGGAGTCTCCACTACAATGCACTCTTCGCGATTGCCGTTGTTTTGCTGATCATCACCCTTATCATCAATTTATCAGCGACCTTCATTCTCGATCGTATTCGCCATGCTCAGACCGGAAGTGCCGATACAAAACGACTGTTCTCTCAAGATACAAGTGTTCAAATCCGCCGTTTCCTGCAGTATGGTTTCCTTGGTATGGTTCTGTTGCTGGTTGTGGTTGCTGCCGGAATTCTCCCCTGCCTGGTGCTACTTGTTGTGCTTATCGCAATATCCATCCTATGGAAGAGGGTATCCCCAAAGATTACCCAGAAGATAGCCTACTCATGCATGTTCGCGGCAGTAGGTATCGTCTTAGCCATACTTGCCATCATTCTTCTCGATATCATTATGAAAGGACTTCCAGTGATCTCCTGGGAATTCATTTTCGGCTATCCATCAAATCTCGGAAGGGCTGGCGGAATCTTCCCGGCGATTGTCGGGACCATTTACCTGGTAATCGGGGCAATCATGATCGCTCTGCCGATAGGCATCGGGGCGACGATCTATCTCTCCGAGTATACCAGGGAAGGCCTGGTAACTAAAACTATCCGGACGGGGGTAGATCTCCTAAACGGCACTCCTTCGATCGTATTTGGTCTCTTTGGATTCGCATTTCTCGTCATTTTTGTAGGGTTAGGGGTGTCGCTCCTCACTGGGTGGATTGTGCTCGCCCTCATGATCCTCCCGACTATCATACGCACAAGCGAGGAGGCTTTAAAGAGTATTCCGAATGAAGTGCGCGAGGGGAGCCTGGCGCTCGGAGCCTCGAAATGGCAGACCATCCGGAAAGTGGTCCTCCCTGCAGCCGTCCCTGGTATCATCACAGGAACCATCCTCTCGATTGGTCGTGCTGCGGGTGAGACTGCCCCCATCCTGTTCACTGCGGTGGTATTCTCCACCCGTTTTCTCCCCAGCTCGATATTCGAACCGGTGATGGCCCTCCCCTATTACCTTTACATCCTCTCGACTAGCATCCCCGGCGCAAAGCAATATGCATACGGAACAGCCCTTGTATTGCTGGTCATTGTAACCCTGTTCTACGGGGCTGCAGTCCTACTCCGTACCCGCTTCCAGAAATCCATCAGATGGTGATCCCCTTGCATCTCGCATTCATTGAAAATTCAGGCATCACAGCAAAACCAGAAATCCCTTCAGCATATGATGCCTCCAATCCAGTTATCGAAGCGCGTAATCTCAATCTCTGGTTTGGTGATGCCCACATCCTGAAAGAGGTCAGCATGAGAATCCGGCGGAACAAGGTGACTGCCCTGATAGGGCCGTCAGGATGCGGGAAATCCACACTCCTCCGGTGTTTCAATCGTTTGAATGACCTCATTGATCACACGAAAATAACAGGTGAAGTAACCTTTGACGGGGAAAACATCTACGCGGCCGGGAACGATGTCGTCCTCTTGAGGAAAAGGATCGGCATGGTGTTCCAAAAACCCAATCCCTTCCCCAAAAGTGTGTATGAGAATATTGCATACGGACCACGGGTCCATGGAATAAGCGACAAGAAAGAACTCGACCGGATCGTTGAGAAGAGCCTCAAAGATGCAGCACTTTGGGAGGAAGTAAGGGACCGGCTGAACAATTCTGCCCTTGGTCTTTCCGGCGGACAGCAGCAGCGGCTCTGCATCGCCCGAACCTTGGCGGTTGATCCCGAGGTTATCCTGATGGACGAGCCATGCTCGGCACTTGACCCTATCGCAACCGCAAAGATCGAGAACCTGATAGAGAAACTGAAGCAGCAGTACACGGTGATCATTGTCACCCATAATATGCAACAGGCGGCACGGGTCAGCGATGATACCGGATTTATGTATCTGGGCAAACTGGTCGAATGTGGAACGACCACACAGATATTTGAACACCCTGAAGAAGATCTCACCGAGAATTATATCACCGGACGATTCGGCTAGGAGGAACCATGTCGGAAAAATTCCATACAGAACTCGACCAGTTGAAGTACGATTCGATCGAAATGGCACAGTTCGCGCGGATTATGCTGGCTGATGCCGTGCAAGCGTTGATAACCGAGAATATTCCAAATGCCACAGAAGTAAAATCCCGGAAGAGAGAGCTCCGGGACCGAACCATCAGCCTCGAGGAACGTGCCTATCAGCTGATTGCCTTGTACCAGCCCATGGCCAAGGATATGCGGGTAATAGTGTGCATCCTGAAGATCATTGCGGGAGCCGAACGTATCGGGAGATACGGGAAAGATATTGCGAGTATGACACGGCATATCCAGGATGAGCCGAGTTCCCCTCATCCTCCGCCCCTCCCTCATATGGCTTCCCTGGTTACCACCATGATTGATGACGTAATGACCGCCTTTGAAAAAGAGAATCTGGCATTGATTGAAGAGTTTTCCTCACGCGATGATGTGATCGATGACCTGTGGCATTCAATGTTCCGGCAGACTCTGACGATAATGATGGAGAATCCAAAGACTATCACGCGGTACACCTCGTATATAATGGCAGCCCGGTATCTGGAACGGTGCGCAGATCATGCCTGTAAAATGGCTGAGAATGTTCATTACGCCATCACCGGTAACCGGATCGAGATCAAGTGAGAGTAAGGAGCATTCCTGTTTACAATCGCCATTAAATGTAGAGAGCTTGATGAAGTGAACGTGATGATGATGCCAAAGAAGCGAGTCCTTATCATTTAAATCCATCATTCGCTCCGTTCACAGATTGCTGAAGGCTACCTGAATGCCTGCCTCGGGGACCGGTTCGAAGCGTTCAGTGCCGGGATGGAAAACACACGTGTTCATCCAATGGCAATCGAGGTTATGGAGGATCTTGTCATAGGCATATCCGGGCAACAGTCATAGACGCTTGATGAGTTCACAGGAGAATCGTTTGACATCATAGTCACCGTGTGCGATCCGGCACAAGGATCCCGCCCCTTTTTCCGGGGAGCAACGCGTTTGATTCACTAGAGTATCCCCGATCCCTCACAATATCCAGGATCAACGGAAGAGGTAAGGAAAGAATTTCGCAATGTGAGGGATGAATTAATCCAATTGATTGAGGGGAATTTCATCCGTGATGCCAGTTCTAAAGAAGTAAAAAATCCCGCTCGGGAAAAAAGAGTATCTGTTCTTATACTGGGGAATGCCTGCTCGCGATATCAGAGAGAACATCGGCAACATCTTCGCAATAGTCGGTTGCCATTTCAAGGTAATCGTAGATATCCTTCAATTTGATAATGGCAATTGCATTGTCGGTATTGAACAGGGTCGTCATAGCTTTAGAGAGCTCGTCATCAGCGAGATTCTCTAAACGGTTCACCTCGATGCACCGTTCTTCAATATATCGTGGATCTTTCATGGATCTCATTGATTTCACGGCTGCCTCGATCTCAATGGTTGAAAGGTGAATGAGTTTGGCAAGTTCAATCATGTAGCTATCCGAGGACTGAATCCCATAGTATAACATCCGTTCGATGGTTCCATCGACATAATCAAGCACCTCATCGAGAGCAGATGCAAGCTTGGATATGTCTTCAGGATCAAAAGGCGGGCGAATCCTCTTGTTGAGCCGCTCATAGATCTCGTGCGTGATCTCAT
>JAKLGZ010000073.1 GCA_022710385.1 Methanoregula sp. | reverse complement strand
AGCCCCGCCCTGCATCGCGCCTTCGATCATCTCCATGGTCGACCGGTCATCGGTCTTTGAGCCTCCCGCCACCACGATCGGGACCGGGCAGCCCCGGGTCACGGTCCGGAAGCTGTCAGGGTCGCCGGTGTAGACCGTCTTGACCATGTCGGCGCCGAGCTCTGCCGCGACCCGGGCTGCCAGGGCGACATGGTCGACCTGGTGCTCATCCTTGATCTTCCTCCCTCTCGGGTACATCATGGCAAGGAGGGGCATCCCCCACTCCATGCATTCGATCGCAACACTCCCGAGATCAGCCAGCATCCTGGCTTCCGAGTCAGCCCCGATGTTGATATGGACCGATACGGCATCGGCGCCCATCTTGAGTGCATTCGTGACGGAATTGACGAGCACCTTCTCGTTCGGGTCAGGGCCTATCGCAGTGCTTGCCGACAGGTGGAGAATGAGCCCGATATCCCTCCCGCTCTTCCGGTGGCCATGGAGGGCAAGGCCGACATGGCCGAGCACGGCATTGGCGCCTCCCTCAGCAACCTGGTCCACGGCTTCACCGAGATCGATCAGTCCTGCAACCGGCCCGTTCGTGACCCCGTGATCCATGGGTACGATGATGGTCTTCCGGGTGTTCCGGTCGATGATTCGTTCCAGACGGATTTCTTTTCCTCTCATACAAAACTCCCTCCCATGCAGCACATTCCGGGAATGGGCCCATGGAATCAGGCAAAATACTCAAAATAACCAAAACAGGCGGGATAGCCAGAAACAGCCCGGGCTCCTCTCTCATCATTCGGGAGAACCGGTCTGCGGATGCATGGTGCGTGGATGCTGCTAGGAGAGATAAAGACCCTCACGAGTGAAAAAACACTCACGAGCGGAAGTACACTCACCCTGCATTGTGCATGTTAATAGGTGTCATGGACTATATAAAACTGGTGATTGGTAGCGGCTTTCTCCGCAGTTTCCAGAAAAAATTCCTGTTCCTGGTATGAGGGGAACATCGAATCGAGGCAGTTTGTGCTAAAAAAATGAGGTATTGAATCGCAGCCTTTCAAGTGTCGTCAGGGTAGAGAAAGGGGTGTATAGACCGCTCCCTGAAGAATATCCGGTTAAAAAATAATCCACCCAGGAGACAGAAGAGCTAAAAAAAGGTTATTTCTGGACTTTCTTTATCGAGATGACATCCCCAAGGGTCGGGACTACCTTCCCCTGCTTCTTCTTCTCTTCAGAAATTTCAGGGGTATCGATCAGGCGTATCGAGAGGGCACGCTCGAGCCTGATCCGGACATCGTCCTCGGGGATCAGGTCACCCTTCTCGATCTTCTTGATCAGGAGTTCCTTCTCCTTGAGCTCCATGGCGAGGTCCTTCTGGGAAAGCCCCCGCTCCATCCTGGCCTTCCTGATCCGCTCACCGTAATCGTCCACAATCTCCCCTTCAATCAGGTCGAGGACATCCCGGGTCTTTCTGACCGGTGTCGCCACGGTACGGGCGGCAGGCCCGCCCTTGCGTGGCTCGGGCTTCTTCTGCTTCTGCACCTCGGTCCCGTATTTTGCACACTGGCTGCAGACATCGAGCTCCGCCCCTTCTATCCGGACGGTCTTGGGAGGTCCATGGATGGCGGCGCCACACATCTCGCAGAGTATTTTAGCTGACTGCACCACTGTAATCCCCTCTGATGGCTCGTTTTATTCCATTTGACATTGGATGCTGATGATACATAGATTTTTTACCAGATATATTGATCCAAACGGTACCTTGAAATCCAGGGTACAGGTGCTTCTGGTCATCAACAGAATTGGGAAACAGATCTCCTGACAAAAGGGGATATTTCCCTCCGGGATATGGTTTGATCTCCTGGGAATATTCCTTGAAGGAGACAAACAGTCCGGATTGCCTGGATAATCGCAAACATCTTTATAGCCACTTTCCCCTATAGGTACGTGAGGGAACGATGGCAGAAAGCGCCCGGCAGCCACAGGAGCCGCAGAGTCCTGACGAGAAGAGCCGGTTCCTGCTTGACCGCGTCAATACGCTGGAGTCCAGGAACCTGGAACTCCGCGAACAGCTTCGCCAGATAGAGACGGACAAGCGGTACATCGAGACCCAGAAGATACGGTACGAACGGGAGGTGAGGAAGCTCAAGAGCGAGATCGAGCAGCTCCGGAGCCCTCCCCTCGTCATCGGCACCGTGACCGATCTGGTCGACAGCAACCGGGTGATCGTCCGGAGCAGTGCCGGTCCCCGCTTCCTTGTGCGGAGTTCGATGTGCATCGATCCCGACCAGCTCAAACCCGGGGTCCGCTGCACGCTCAACCAGCAGTCACTCGCAGTGATCGATATCCTCCCCGAGAGCTACGATGCAGCAGTCTACGGGATGGAGGTCGTCGAAACCCCTGATGAGAGCTATGCGGACATCGGCGGGCTCGACCGGCAGATCATGGAGATAAAGGAGGCGGTGGAACTCCCGCTCAAGCGGCCGGAGCTCTTTGACCGGATCGGTATCGATCCACCCAAGGGGGTGCTCCTACACGGGCCTCCCGGGACAGGGAAGACCCTGCTTGCGAAGGCAGTGGCGCACGAGACCAACGCTTACTTCCTGCGGGTGGTCGGATCCGAGCTCGTCCAGAAATATATCGGGGAAGGCGCTCGTCTCGTCCGCGAACTGTTCGAACTTGCAAAGAAGAAGTCCCCCACCATCATCTTCATCGATGAGATTGATGCTGTCGGCGCATCGAGGACCGAGGCTACAACATCCGGCGACCGCGAGGTGCAGCGGACCCTGATGCAGCTCCTGGCAGGGATGGACGGATTCGAGCGGCGGGGAGATGTCAAGATCATCGGTGCGACCAACCGGATCGATATCCTTGACCGGGCACTCCTGCGGCCGGGAAGGTTCGACCGGATCATTGAGATCCCGCTCCCCGATGTGGAAGGACGGCTCGCAATCCTGAATGTCCACACGAGGAAGATGACCCTTGACGAAGAGGTGAATCTCAGGGAGATTGCCTTTTTGACCGATGGGAAGAATGGGGCTGACCTCCGGGCGATCTGCATGGAGGCCGGGATGTTTGCAATCCGGGAGGAGCATGACTCCATCACACGAACCGACTTCCTCAATGCGATCGAAAAGATCGGGCTCGATTTCGACCGACAGAAGTTTGCAAGCAGTTTCGGGGCAATGTTTGCATAAAATAACCCGGATCATTTTTTTTCTTTTCCACTGCTGAAGGGAAAGAAGGGAAGATCGTCCGAAAACCGCGATGAAGACCTGTTCAGCGGGATTGCCTTACCGGATTTCCTACGGGTCTGTCGCCAAAACCCACCATACCATTTTTTTCTGTGCACCTCCCAGGCAGCCTGCACCCTTACCGATCGCCAACCAGCCCTCACTCATCATTCCAGCGATAAAAACTAAAGAAGAACCGGACCTAATCCTGAATATGCGACCAGACTACCAGAATGTTGCAGGAGTCCTCCTCTTTTTGGCGGGATTCATCGCCCTGATGGGTATCATCACCGGAGAAATATTTTATCCTGCGGGATACTCGACCGCTCACAGCGAGATCAGCGATCTCGGATCGACACGACCTCCTGAAGCACTAATATTCCAGCCATCTGCCACCATCTTCAATACTACCATGATTCTGGCAGGGATCCTGATCATCACCGGCGCCTACTGTGCCTCCCGGTCAGGATGGGAACGGTGGTCTTCACTGCTCCTCGGACTGCTCGGGGTGGGTATTCTCGGCGTGGGTATCTTTCCCGGGAACGTCGCCGTCCTCCACCCGCTCTTTGCCATGTTCACATTCGTTATCGGAGGTATCGCAGCAGTCCTCTCATCGAGAGGCCTTCCAGGCCCCTACCGGTATCTTTCCGTGATCCTTGGGGCCATCACGCTCCTCTCCCTCCTCCTGATGGGAATCCTGATCCCGGTGCTGGGAGATGGCGGTACCGAGCGCTTTGTCGCCTATCCCCTCATTTTCTGGCTGACCGGTCTCGGCGCATACTTCCTTGGTCGTGCCAGCATGCAACAACAGGCACCACACCCGGCTTAGGTGGTGTTTTAAGGGGGCCGACCATTACCCTTTTTTAAAAAATAACATGATTCCTTTGAGGGCCACAAGCATAAAGGATGAAAATGACGGAGGCATTTTGGCATGAAAGTCACATCCGCAATTTTCATTAGTGAGGCATCTGACCCAGCGGTATCATGGACGTTTCATATAAAATAAAGAGAAGCGATGTGACTCTTACACCGCCTTCCTGAGGTGTGCAGCCCTGTTCAGGAAGAACAAATGCCGCTTCACCACCTCGAATCCGGCATTCTCCGCCTCTTTGAGGTGTTCCCTGAACTCTCTTCCTGGAACGACATAGAAGGGCTCGGTGTAGAAGAACAGGCCTCCCGGCTTCAGGAGCCGTGATATCTCCCAAAACAACCTTGTCGGGTCAGGAACCTCGTGAACGACAAATATCGCACAGGCAACATCGACCGTGCCATCAAACGCGGGAGGCAGTCCGATGGAATCCGGGGTGCACTGGTGAATCATTACCCGTTTCATTAGGCCTTCCCGCTCCATCTTCTCCCTGAGAATGCGGAGCATCCCCTCCTGGAGGTCCACAGCGATTACCTTCCCGCCGTCACCGACCTGGTTGGCGAACTCCCTCGTAAAAAACCCGGGACCGCAACCAAAGTCAAGGACATGGTCGCCGGGCTTCACAAGGCGTTCTGCCAGGATATCCGGCCGGTACAGGAGGCGCCGGAGCCGGGTATCGAGCTGCCCGGCTTTTTCAGCCGAGAAGACCTCGTGGTGATGGTGGGATTCTTTTCGCTTCTTGTCGGCGGTATCTGCTCTTTCAGGTGCTGTCGTTCTGACCACTGGACATTAGATTGGTGTATGGAAAATAAATAGGGTACATCAATGCTCTCCTGTGATATGGATCTGTTCTTGCTTCTTCGATTGGAGGTACGGGCATATCACTTTTCAAACAAATCGTCTCCTATTACTCAAGGAACAAAGCGCAGATCGAATCGTGCGTGCCGTTTCCGGCAATCTGGTTCTTCATGAAGTCCACGAGGTTCACGGCAGAGGGAATATTCATGGTGGTGACATAGTGGTGAGGATTGTTTCAGAAAATTCCGAAACTCCGATTGAAAAAAGTATAGGATAAGAAGTTACCGTACTTCAGAGAGCCTGATATAGGGGAGAAGTGTCAGGAGGTCGGATTTGAGCCGCTCAAACCCGATCCGTTCCAGGAACCGGGCAGTCCTCTCTTTTGGGTGGGCCTGCTCCCGGTAATATTCGAGGAGACGATCGACGAGATCGAGGGCATCGCTTTTCGAGAGGTCCGCTGCAATGAGGGTCCCCAGGGCAGGCCTTCTTCCGCTGTTCCCGCCAAAGACCACGCTCCACCCTTTTGTTGTCCCAATCAGTCCGACATCCCGGGTATAGCTCTCCCCGCAGCAACGGAGGCACCCGGAGACCCCGAACTTGATCTTTGCAGGAAACTCTTCCTGGTGATACTTCTTCTCCAGTTCGAGTCCAAGCCCGGTTGAATCCTGGACGCCATATTTGCAGACATCGGTTCCGAGGCAGATCTGGACATATTTGACACAGGGGGCAGTCTCCTTTTCAGCCAGCGGGCCGAGATCCTTATAAAGAGAGGCAAGGTCCTTTTCTGGAATACCGATCAGCATGAAACGCTGCCCGGAGGTGAGTTTCATCATCGGGACCTTGTATTTCCTTCCCACCGCTGCAAGGTTCTCGAGCGCTTCTGGGTTGACAACCCCTGCGGGTACCCGGGTCACCACCGCGAACGTCTTTCCGTCCCTCTGGAGGATTGCGCCGGTATGATGAGGCATTGACAATACTCTCCCTCACAGTAGCTTTGTCTCTTCAGTTGGTTTAGGCACCTTGATGACCAGGACCCGGAATACCTCTCCGCTCTCATTGATCCACCGGTGCGGTATTCGTGCCGGGCTCTCGATCAGCGTGTCCTTCCCTACAGTGGCCTGCTCTTCACCGATCTCCACGGTACCGGTTCCTTCCAGGACATAGAAGATCACATCAACAGGAGTCTTGTGCCTCTTTAAGGATTCTCCCGGCTGGAGCGTGATCATGACCACCACTGCGTGGGGGATCTCGCAGAGCTTTCGTGCATCCACATGGTGGGGATTTGGCGAGCTGGTCGCCGTTATTGCATCAATGATCTTCATACAAACACTCTCCTTCTTTGTCTTACTGCAGGATTGTCATCTCTCTTATCAGGCTGGATCTTCCACTCTCGTTCCGGCCACCCTTCAGATCATACGGATGCTTTCAGATCACGCATACTTTACAATCCTGGTTGCCGCATGCAATGTTCTCAATCTTCCATTTCAGGGCCCATTGCTTGATGGCCCGGATGATCCCGATGATCTCAAGCCCGCTCTCGGTCAGGGTATACTCGGTCCGGACCGGGAACGCGGTTGCGTCCACCTTCCGGGAGATGAGCGCCTCCTCCTCGAGTTCCTTCAACCGCTCAGAGAGGACCTTGGGGGTGATACCGGGAAGAGCATCACGGAGCTCTGAGAATCTCCTGGTATATCCCTCTCCCTTGTAGAGCTCAAGGATAACAAGGAGGGTCCAGCGCTTGGACAAGTACCTGACGGTCTGGCTGACCGTGCATGAATCCTGCATGGTATCTTGGTGGAAACTCGATCCTATTTATACTTAAGTATCATTAGAATAGTTCGTATCTAAAAGAGATTGAGAGGAGCCTGAAATGTTCTGCTACCAGTGTGAAGAGACCGTGAAGGGGATCGGATGCACCGTGAAAGGTGTCTGCGGGAAAGAGGATGAGATCGCGGCATATCAGGATGTGCTGGTCTTCCTCTGCAAGGGACTCGCAGCCCGTAACCTTGCTGCGATAAAGAAAGGAAAGGGCAATCCGGAAACAGGGCTGTTCATCGCCGAAGCGCTCTTTGCGACCCTGACCAACGTCAACTTCGACAAGGACCGGTTTACCGCCATGATCAAAAAAGCGGTCGCACTCCGGGATGCGCTTCCCAGAAGCAGCAGCACCGAACCGGATGCCTGCACCTGGAAACCCGGGAGTGAGAGCGATATCCTGAAGAAGGCAGAAACGGCCGGGATCCTTGCGACAGAGAACGAGGATGTACGGTCGCTCCGGTCAACGC
>JAKLGZ010000072.1 GCA_022710385.1 Methanoregula sp. | reverse complement strand
CCAGAGCATGACGATCTCCCATTTATGAACACTCTCGTGTCGGCTGTACCAGTAACACCCCGTTGCTATCAAAATGAGACTCGCTGCAGCAAGTGCTCCAAGTGCGGTAGAAGGTCTCTTGCCTATCTGTATTACCAGGATTACCAGATAGGTGAGACCTGCTCCAAGAAGAATCTCCCGGATCATGCAAACACCCCGAGAACTGCGGCATAGACCACCATGATCCCGGTGATCACCATCTGGACGGTGACGCTATCGAACGGTGAGAGCATGGGACTCAGTGCACAAACAAAGGAGAGAGAGAGGGTGAGGACCACCATGCCGGCGAGTGTCCACCAGAGAGGGATGCCCCCCATAAACACCGTTATGAACAGAAACAGGAGGACATAGGTCTTCAGACCGTTGCTGACTTGAAGACCTGCTCTCCAAACTCCGAAGTGTTCGGTCTTGTACCCGCTGACGAGCTCTTTGCTCTCAACGATTGAGAACGGTCCGAATGGCATTTTCGAGAGGATCACAAGATACATTGCGACCGCGGCAAGCGGAACGATAAACAGGAGGGGGCCATGGACATTCTGATACTGGATTATCGACGAGATGTCGAGCGACTGGGTATACAATGCCACCACAGCAACACTGACGAAAAGAGGTATCTCGGATGCTGCCGATATCACCGATCTCACCCCGCCGAATTTTCCATACGGGGAACCTGAAGAGAGCCCGAATCCATGCTCCACGATCTTGTGAAGCATATAAATCCCAAAGATGATCAGGATGCTTCCCCCTGCAAGCAGGACAAACAGGGCAGCGCTCCAGATGCCGATTGCAACAAGCACCACACCTACGAACAGCGTATCGCTGGCAGTCGCGGGGATCCAGGTACTCTTAAAGGAAAATTTTAGCATATGGAGTATCTCCTGCCAGACGGGCGGGCCGGGACGTCGCTGGATTCGTGCAATCGCCTTCCGGTGGATTCCAAGCAGAAGGAGGCCGAATGTTACCGCGAAGAGAAGGTAGCCTATCATGTCAGTATCCTATGAACGGAATATCCTCCCCGTGTTCACGCGCCATCCACCAGAGAAACACACAGATCACAAAGATCGGAAAGCATACGACAAGGACCGCTTCGTATCCCGCGAGAGGGAGTATTCCGCCTTGTTGCAGGATCAGACCGACGAGCATGATTGCCCCGGTGAGAAGCCCCAGAGCACGAAGAATGTCCTTCTTCTTTGTCATCAGATCACCAGCACAACTTCGATTACCCTTAGAAATATCAACAGGGATGAGAGGGAACACATGATCACGTACGGTGCACCGGGAGCCCTGAACATCTCTGCTTTGGCTGCATAAAACGGCGCCATGCCCTCTCCCATCACCCCCAGAACGAGAAGTGCTTTCACCACAAGGGGAACAGCCAGGGATGCGTTGCTCCAGAGCTCAACCATCGAGAGAGTCCCGGTTGTTGCTGCGATGAGAGCCGCTGCACCAAAAAGCGGGACGGTGGCAGAGAGGGCAACAATCCCATACTGGTATGCGGCATTCTGGACATGGCGGTTCTTCACTGCTGCGACAATACCGACGTTACAGATGCCTACCAGAGAGATAAAAAGGGTGAAATTGAAGAGGTCCCCTGTCACCATCGCACCCATGGAGGCAAAGCCACACGCAATTGCCATGAACCTCCGGAATTTGAGCTCCGCAAGGGAGGTCTCCTTTGCATAGAACGCGTCACCCCCAAAGACTATGTCCACCTGGCGCTCAGGCTTCGCAATCACAGCGAAAAGGGTGAATACCAGAGCCAGGATGAACAGGGAAACGGTATATGGGCTGAAGTATACCAGTTCATCGCCGAACTCAAGGATGAAATATGGGATCCCTCCGGGGTTATCCATTCCCATCACCCCACATCGTCCCGACAAGGGACATCTTTACTATCACCTTCAGGAGGATCCCAATGGCTGCCATGAAGAGTGCCAGGAGCCAGTACTCCGGGATGAACATGAAGACAAAGAAAGCAAAGATCCAGATAGCCCAGGATATCCCACTTGCCATCTCCAGGAGTTCGAAATGTTCCCGGTGTCCCCTTGCCATAAAGTAAAAGACCACGCCAAGTCCTGCAACGCCACCACCAGTAAAACCTGACAGTATTACCCCGTAACAGATGAGAAGGACGGATATGATGAGGGGTGCGTCTGCCTGAATTACCTCGATATTCAGCCCCTGGACTTTCCTTTCCCTTAATCCTTCCTTGGTAACGTAGATCTGGGAAAGGGCCAGGAGCTCAGCGATTCCGACCACTAATCCCGGGAGGATCAGGGCTTCAGCCAGATCAGTACCAAGGAGGGCGATGATCCCAAGGGAGGGGACTTCCACCAGATCCAGGAGGAGTAGCCGGTGCAAGTCATCCTTCTCAATGACAAGCGCAAAAAAGGCGATAGCCGCGGCGATAAAAACCAGCAGCAACCCGATCGAATACTCCTGCCACATGCTCATCCCTTCCGGTAAAGATACGAAGCGATCGCAAATGCGATGAACAGTATGGTCGGTTCGACCACCGTATCGAGCCCCCGTGTATTGTAGAGGATCTCATCGAGGATTCCCCCAGGGTGTGCAACGATAGTCGTTCCCAGATACAAGGTGGTATTTGCCATATACCAGGAAAACGGGGTTAAATAGCTAGTTACGTAGCCGGCCATAGGGGAGTTTTCAGGATACTGTTCCTTAATATCAATTTGAATAAACGGAGGCCCTCCCCGGTCATATGGATTGAGAGGGCTTGTGGGATCATAGGTCTTGGGATATAGTTGCTCTTCGTAATAGGGGAGGGGAAGGGAGAATATTGCAACAACAAACAGGAGTGTCACTGCTCCTGCAAAGATCGGCATAATCATTTCATAATTCGAGATGATCCGCGAGATCCGCTGGATGATCATGTTCCCTCCTGTTTCTGGATCACCCTGACGTAGATAAAAGTCGAGAGGGCGGATACTCCTCCAAAGGTAAGGAGGGCGAGGGCCTCGTTGTATGAGAGCATCACAAGAAGGAGGCCCCACGCAGGTATCTCCAGGTTGATAAGCTGGACCAGATAAGTCTTTGGGCGAGGGAAGGCGGATGCAACGGTTCCGATGAGAATCAGGGTCAATCCAAGGACAAATTCGGGGTTCAATCCGCCTTCCTCCTGACTGCCATTAGGATAAACAACGTTGATAGCGGGGCTATCAGCGCAGTTGCCGTGAGTACGTCCAGCAGCCCACGGTCTGCCAGGAACGGCATGATCCCGGCCACAATGATTCCCAAGGAGATCAATTTATCGAACAGATCCCGGGATATGACGGTGGCAAGGGTCCCGAGGATAACCATCGCCCCGAACATGAGCATGAGTATCTCATTCATTCCTGGGACCTCCGGCAAACGTGCTTGCAATCGCGTTCGATTCAAGCGTGGATCCCACAAAATATGCCGCTGCTGCAACGATCGCAAGCGGATGAGGAACGAGGAGGACGATTGAGCCTGATATCGCGAAGGAGATGACATTCAGGAACGGCAGCTTCTTCATCGTATCCTTCTCGAGCATGACCCGGAATGCAGCATACAGGGCTATGATTCCACAGACAGCAAGGGCGATCTCGGTACCGTTCATCCTTCTCTCCACCTCCAGAGAGTGGAGAGGAGACGGCTTGCATGCATATGGGAGATGCCCTGGATCGTGAGAATGGCTATCACCATCCCAACGATGAAATCGGCAGCCGAGAACCCGATGAGGGTGAAACCATAGACGATGAAGGTTGCGGTGATACACCCCGTGGTCCCGGCATATCCCGGATCATGGCATATCCTGTTTCCGATATACACAAGAAGTGCCGCGAGGAGGCCTCCCGGGATTCCGGTTGCATAAACACCACAGGAAGCAAGAAGGGTCCCTGCCGATGCATCAGGGGATGACACGATGTTTCCCATCATGTACCCCCCATGAAGGGCACCTCCTCCCTTCTCGATATGCCTGCCTATCTCCTCAGCCCCGCTGACACCCCCCTGTTCGGGGAGTTTGAAGAGAATATCGATTGTTACGAAGTTTAGCCAGCACACCAGGGCGGCGATCAGAATATGCAATGGGTCTGCCGGCATCTTCCAATCTCCAGTGTAGACAGGTAGCGGTGTTTTCTCAATAAAGGTTTGTATTTGACCAAAATGGCTGTTATAATCGGTAAAATATGGTAATTTTAATGCGGCTGATTGTTAACCCGGAATCCATTTACCTGGCTTCAAATCCCCGGACAATCCCCATGAGAAGGATGAACACCGGGATGATCTCAAGCCTGCCGATCCACATAACAAAGATAAAAAGCCATTTTACACTCATGGGGCTTGCAGCAGTGATATACCCAAGCCCCAGGCCTACATTGCTCGCCGCAGACACCAGCTCAAATACGACCTGGTATACACTGAAACTGGTAGATGCCAGGTGGAATGCCACAATAGTTGCAACGAAAATTGTCAGAACATAGAGGATGATGATCAGCATATTCTTGGAGAGTTCCACTTCGGATATCCGTGTTGGGATATTCCGTCCTTCATGTTTGAAGGGAACAATGACACTTCCCCTGACAAAGAGTCGCTTGAACCACCAGACAAGCCCCTCATAGCCAAGGATGACCCTGTTGGTCTTTATCCCTCCCGAAGTACTCCCCGCTGCCCCGCCAATCATCATAAGGAGGGTGATAACAATGAGAGGGAGAGGAACCCAGTGGAGGAGCGAATTTTGAAGTCCGGTGCAGGTATACCCGGATATCGTGCAGAATGTTCCCACTCTGATCGCTTCTGACACGGGCAGATTGCTGAAGAGGAAGAGGTCCAGGGATACAATGAGCGATCCAATGAGAGCGAGGGCGAGGATCAGGCGGACTACGGAGTCCCTGAAAAACATCCGGAATTTTCCCCGGTAGATCAGGAAATACAGTTTGAAGGGGAGCGCCCCGGCGAGCATGACGGGGATTAGGAGTGCTTCAAGCAGGGGATTGTTATAGTAAAACATACCTGCATCGTGGGGGGCAAAACCTCCTGTCGCCAGGGAAACCATCACCAGATTTATGGCATCCCAGAGGGGGATTCCGGAGAGAAGAACCATCCCTGTAAAAACAACGGTCAGAAACACGTAGATTGCCCACATCCTTCTTCCGGTAGAGACGACGCTGGGCATCAGCTCTTCTGAGCGACCCTCCGAGCGATAGAGTTGGATCTGTGTGAGCCCTGATCGGGATAGCATAGCAATGCCAAATGCAATCACACCAATCCCACCTACCCATTGCATAAATGAACGCCAGAAGATCAGGGTTTTTGGCATTGTGTCGAGTGATGTCATCATGGTAAATCCTGTTCCTGTCCAGCCTGACATAGATTCGAAGATACTATCCGTCCAGGAGAGATCAAGGGCAAGAACGAAAGGGACGGCCCCAACAGCTGCGATGGCGAGCCAGGTAAGAGCGACGGCAACGAGGGCAACTGAGAGAGAGGGAGTGGATGCTTTTTTCGGAACTCTCGAGATAAGGAGGCCGGTTACAATGAAAATAAAGGGGGCCGCGCCCATCGGGATAATCATTTCCCATTCTCTGAACAGGATCAGGACAATAAAAGGGACTAGGGTGATGAGGGCAAGGAACTCAAAGATAAGCCCCATATCATGCGCAATAATCGCCAGATGACCGAGGCGCTTCATTGATAGTTAGAGTGTGTCGTGATCCAACAGCATTATACTTCGCTCTGAAAAAAGCGGGTGTAAGAAAATTCCATACCTTTCCGAAAGAAGTTGTTGAACCATTACATTGCAAAAGAGACTCCAGCACCAGAATTTCAGAGAGGAATTGTATGTGATATGAGGGCTAAAGGGAAGGGGTTTAGGAGGTATCTGGCCATTGAATGGTCCATGCCGTTGCAGATCCGGCATTGAGTATACCCTTCACCCTTATGCTTTGTTAAAAAGCAGAAAAGGGTACCATATATGATAGAATAAAGGCCGGTTACCGGGTATGATGGGGTCATGCCAGCGTTCCTTTTTGCTCAGTGTGACAGGCTGATTCGCTCGTAGGAGGGAATAATCACCATCGAATAATCGCAGGCTGCAAGGTGGCGAAGAGCCGCGATATGTTCCAAGCCCATGTGGGGATGTGATCCTTCTGCCTGTCATGAATATATCCGGTATTCCAGGATGCTGAACATGCCATACCTTGCTGGTGCTGTAGACAAGGTAATAAACCCGGTACTGCACAGCTCCCAGGCCCTCATATATGGCATATTTCTATTCAATCTCCTTGTTTATAATATTTGCGCAGAATAATAATTCTGCGATAGGAACTTATGGATCAGATAAAATTACCTGATTTCTCTTGATCGTGCATGGAATTAAAGAGAAACTACTACGCAAAAAAACCTCTTGTTCAGAAAAATACGCAAAGATGTTCTTTACCAGTGAAATGAAATCGTACAATATGAATGGTCACAATACCCGACTTGTCTCTCACATTCCAAAACACTCCTGCCTTCAAGGATAGCTAATAAACGATCAGAAGAGTATAGTACCTTACCAAAGGGTGCGAGGGTTGCCGAGCCAGGTCAAAGGCGACGGATTTAGGGTCCGTTCTCGCAGGAGTTCGCCGGTTCGAATCCGGCCCCTCGCATGATGCTGTCCGGTAACGGGAAGCTTTTGTCAACAGCGATCCAGGTCAAGCGTATTCCTCATCCCGTTGGAGTAGCTCCCCTAATCGTTTCAGCCTCCGGATTAAAATCCGACAATCGCATCTGTCGCTCTTTCAAGGATCTGACAAGAACCGTGCTCTCCTTGATGAACCGGGGGACCGGTAGTTGAAATGAGTGTGAGAGGTGATTCAGGGCAGACCGGAGATCATCAAAATCAAGAGGTTTTCCGGTCATCGCATGCCGGACATTCTCCCTTACATTGAAGACTCCCATGGGAATATACCCTTTTCGGGCTTCGCGGAGGATAATCACACCCGCCTGCTTTCTCTCTCTGCTGAGCGCCTCAAGAGCTGCCATTTTGCTGGAATAATAGCACCCTCCGACACAGGAGTACTCTCTTTTTCCTCCGTTCCCTTCATAATCAGAAAATATCGCCTCTTCATCGCCATTTACATGAAGAAACGCCTCGATCCATTCAAATTCCCAGGGGACAGGCAGGAGGATCACCGCATAATGATTGTGAAGGCTTGAAAACTCATGCACATAAAATGAGTCGATTACTTCACAAT
>JAKLGZ010000071.1 GCA_022710385.1 Methanoregula sp. | reverse complement strand
GATCGCCTTGTTCGTGGGGAGCGGGACCCCGGTAAGACGGGATACCAGGGCAGCAAGCGGGTAGATCTCTGCCGTCCTGATCCCGGTCCGGTACTGGTAGAGGATCTCAAGCGCCATGACGAGCTCCTCAAACGGGGTGTTTCCTGCCCGTTCGCCAAGTCCGTTGACGGTGACATGGGCACATGAGGCTCCTGCATGGAGTGCTGCCATCGTGTTTGCAAGCCCCATACCCAGGTCATCGTGGCAGTGGATGGAGAGCGGGGCAAGGCAGAGCGGGGGGATGATCACCGCGACCCGTTCCGGAGTGAGGAGACCTACGGTATCGCAGAAACAGAGCCGGTCGGCACCATGGTCAAGCCCCCCGGAATAGACCGATTTCAGGAATGTGGGATCTGCCCGGGAGGCGTCCTCCCCGGAGAGCTCCACGATGAGGCCCCGCTCCTTTGCATACGTGACGGCGTCCATCGCCATCGCGTACACCTCGTCCCGGCTCTTCCGGAGTTTCTTCTCAATATGGAGATCGCTTACCGGGATGACGAGATGCACCGAGTCGGCACCGTAATCTGCGGCATAGTCGATGTCAAGAGGGACTGCACGGACGTACGTGCAGATCTCGGCCGGGAGCCCGGCGTCCGAGATGAGCCGCAGGGCCTGGCGTTCCCCTTCAGAAGCAACCGCGGATCCCGCCTCGATCACATGGACACCGATCTCTGAGAGGCGCGTTGCAATCTCCAGTTTCTCAACAGGTTTCAACGAGACACCGGGAGTCTGTTCCCCGTCCCGTAACGTGGTATCAAAAAAGCGAATTCTTTCAGGGAATAAAACGATCTGTCATGGATAATCCACCACACCATACTGTTGCTGCAGCGCCTCATTAATATATCGGACCAAGAAAAATGGACTTTTTAAGGAAAAACAGACGATCATGTCATTTTTTATTGCTCTTACGGACCCTGCCTGTCGCGCTCCAAAACATAACATGATTCTTTTGAGGGCCACAAGCATAAAAGTTGAAAATGCCGGAAAAAAGGGATTTGAAAAAAATTATGCCTGGACGGGGACTGCACTCTCAATCGTCTGGTCCTCTCCGGCATCGTACACCTGGGCGAGATACCGTGCCTGGAATATCGAGAGTAGCGGGAGCAGTACCAGGTAGATGAGCCAGCCGATGTACGGGATAGCCATGATCAGGGCCAGGATGATGCCAAAGACCATGACCACCACGACAAGGATGATCAACGCAAGGATATAGCTCCCCCACCCGATCTTCCGGATCGTCTCAAAAATCGCAGAGAAGTTGAAGGCCTCGCCGAACCGCTCCGCTCTCGCCATGCGTATGATGCCGATATAGGCAACGATACTGATCAGAATCGCAAGAATCACCGCGATCAGAAGCCCGAACAGGAACGTGGCGATGAGCGGCATGAGAAGTTCAGGATTCGAGGTAAAGAAGTCGGGATTCCCGCTCATGGCAGACTGCTGGATGGCTGAGAAGAGCGCCCAGCCGCCGAATACCACCAGTACCGCGATGACAGGGAGCATATAGACAATCCAGGCCGCGATCAGCTTCAGGCCGTCAATGAAGAGTTTCCCCCAGTGTTCGAGCTCAGGGGCAGGTTTCGTGCCCCGGTAAATTTCCATTACATATCCGAGTATCAGGGGAAAGATGATGGTTGATACAATCAGAAGGATCCACTTCGTCCATTTTTCCCATACTGCTTCCTTTGCATACTCGATTGATTCGCCGATAATCGAACCGTATTCCATCGATATCACCTGTTAGATGATATCAAGTAGGGTCCTTAAAAAATATACCACAGCTCCGAACCACAGCATCCGGACCCTCATGGCAGCTCATAGGGCTTCTCTTCCGGGAAGGATCAAACGCGCGTGGAGGGAATGCAATTGGAGGGGGCATTCGGGCGATTCAAGAAAATGGATGATTGACAGGATTGACCCCTGCAGAGAGGAACTCTGACTCAATGAATCAGGATTTATCATCCTGTTCAAAAAAAATCTGGTGACCGAATTATCCCTGATGCAGGAACATACCCGATCCTAATGCCTGAAGTACCGGATGCCGGTGAAGACCATCGCCATGTTCAGGTTGTTTGCCACTGCGATAACCTCATCATCCCTGATCGACCCGCCAGGCTGGACCAGTGCGGTGGCACCTGCCGCAGCCGCAATCTCGAGAGTGTCCGGGAAGGGGAGGAACGCATCGGAAGCCACGACCGATCCTTCGAGCGAGAAGAGGGACTTTTCGATCGCAATCTTTGCCGAATCCACCCGGCTCATCTGTCCTGCGCCGATCCCCAGGATCTTCTGCTGGCTGGCAAAGACGATCGCATTGCTCCGGGTGTGCTTGCAGACCTTCCATCCCATCTGCAGCGCCCGGAGCTCGGCAGGGGTCGCGTCCCGATCGGTGACGACCTGCCAGTGCTCCCGGTAGGGCGGGGTCTCCTGCATGAGGATGCCCCCTGCTATCGTCCTGAACTCAGGGCCACCGCTGGGGTGAGGCAGGACAACCACCCGCATATTCTCCTTCCGGTGCATGGTATCAAGGGCATCGGGGGTGAACGCAGGGGCAGCTGCCACCTCCACGAAGGTCGAACAGATCTCTTCAGCGAGAGGGAGCCCTACCTCCCCGTTGATTGCAACGACTCCTCCGTATGCCGATACCGGGTCGACCTCTCTTGCTCCAATATATGCCTCGAGTACGTGTGCTCCGAGGGAGACCCCGCACGGGTTATTGTGCTTGACGATCACGGCAGCAGGATCTTCGAATTCGTTGAGGAGGCCGGCTGCTGCGTTCAGGTCGAGATAGTTGTTGTAGGACATCTGCTTTCCCTGGAGCGGTGCAACCGCAGCGATTCCCGCCTCACCGTAGACCACGCCCTTCTGGTGGGGATTCTCGCCATACCGGAGCTGTCGCCCGTTCCTGTACTGGAGGGTGATGACCGGGGCACATTCCGCGCCAGAGGACTGGAAATAGTTGCTGATCGCCGCATCGTAGGCTGCTGTCCGTGCAAACGCTTTTCTGGCCAGCATGAACCGCTGTTCGGGGGAGAACCCTCCTCTCTTCAGGGCATCGGCAACAAGCGGGTAATCGCCCGGGTCCGTGATCACCGCAACATCCCGGTAGTTTTTGGCCGCAGCCCGGATCATGGCCGGGCCTCCCACGTCGATATACTCCACCAGCCTGTCAAGGTCCGGAATGGTCAGGGCCATCTGCTCGAACGGGTACAGGTTTGCCACCAGCAGGTCGATCGGGGCGATCCCGTGTTCTGCCATTGTTGTGTCATCGATACCCCTCCGTCCAAGGAGCCCCCCGTGCACCTTGGGGTGGAGGGTCTTCACCCGGCCGTCCATCATCTCGGTCGACCCGGTGTATGCTGAGACCTCGGTGAAATCAATACCCGCCTCGTCCAGCGCCGTGCCGGTTCCTCCTGATGAGAGGATCTTCACCCCGTCAGCACTGAGTGTCTTTGCCAGATCCACGATCCCCCGCTTGTCCCAGACAGAAAGGAGTGCCCACTTCATGGTCAGGGTATTATGAGATGATCTGATATGATTGTGATGGAGTGCTGGCGGGGATGGTCCTGCCACAGCCTGCTGCCGTTGGCTTCAGACGTTGCATCGATGAAAATGATTTTATAGAACCACAATGCAATAATTATCCTGATCGTCTTATGGTTCACGAAAAAGAGGAGGAATTTAATGGGCTGGATCAGGAAAAAAAAGAATTATCAGCCTCCGATTCACCCACTCCCTCCTTTGCGGATCTGAAGCGTGACTATGATGAACTGAATGACCGGTTCCTGCGGCTTGCTGCCGATTTCGAAAATTTCAGGAAGAGAACGACGCGGGAGATGGATGCACAGGCCAGGTTTGCGATCGAGGGTTTTGCGATCGAACTCCTTGAGGTCGCTGATAATTTCGAACGGGCGCTCAAATCGGGTGATACCACTGCCCGGGAGGGTCTCGAACAGATCCAGAAGCTCTTCCGGACGATCCTCGAACGGCACGGGATACAGGCAATCGAATCCGTTGGAACGAAGTTCGATCCCGTCTGCCATGACGCGGTGGTCTCCCTCCCCTCTGACTGTGAAGAAGGGACAGTTGTTGAGGAGTTCACCTGCGGGTACAGGATGCATGACCGGGTAATACGCTGCGCGAAAGTTGCAGTCTCGAAGGGAACAGAAGGTGACTGATATGGCAAAGGAAAAAGTGCTTGGTATTGATCTTGGAACAACGTTCTCCTGCATGGCAATCATGGAGGCAGGGACCCCTGTTGTCATCCCCAACGCAGAAGGGGGTCGTACACTCCCGTCCGTTGTTGCCTTCACCAAAGACGGTGAACGGCTTGTCGGGAGCCTTGCCCGGAGACAGGCGATAACGAACCCGACGAGGACCATCCAGTCCATCAAGAGGAAGATGGGTTCGACCGAGAAGATAAAAATCGATGACAAGTCGTACACCCCCCAGGAACTATCGGCGATGATCCTCCAGAAGCTGAAGGTGGATGCCGAGGCGTATCTCGGGGAGAAGATCACGAAAGCTGTCATCACGGTCCCTGCCTATTTCAACGATGCCCAGCGGCAGGCAACCAAGGATGCCGGGAAGATTGCCGGGCTTGACGTGCTCCGGATCATCAATGAACCGACAGCGAGCGCTCTCGCCTATGGGATCGACAAGGAGAAGGATGCCACTGTGCTCGTCTACGACCTTGGAGGCGGGACGTTCGATGTATCAATCCTGACCCTCGGTGATGGTGTATTCGAGGTCAAGGCAACCTCCGGGAATAACTTCCTTGGAGGGGATGACTTTGACAAGAGGGTCACGGACTACCTGGTTGAGGAGTTCAGGAAGAAGGAAGGGATCGACCTCAGGACCGACCCGATCGCCATGCAGCGGCTGCGGGATGCCTCGGAGAATGCGAAGATCGAGCTCTCCCAGAAGATGAAGACCACCATCAACCTCCCCTACATCACGACAGGTCCGAGCGGCCCAAAATTCCTTGATATTGACCTCACAAGGGCAAAGCTCGAGCAGCTGATCGGCGACCTGGTCGAATCCACGGTCCAGCCGGTCCGGCAGGCCCTTGCCGATGCCAAGATGAAACCCGAGGACATCCATCATGTCCTGCTGGTGGGAGGGTCAACCCGCGTCCCCCTCGTCCAGGAGACGATCAAGAAGATCCTCCACAAGGAACCGGACAAGGGGATCAATCCCGATGAGTGTGTTGCACTCGGGGCAGCAATCCAGGGCGCAGTCCTCACGGGAGAGGCAAAGGACATCGTGCTCCTCGATGTCACCCCACTCACCCTCGGGATTGAGACCCTCGGCGGCATCGCGACCAAGCTGATCGAGCGGAATACCACCATCCCCACCCGGAAGAGCCAGATCTTCTCGACCGCAGCAGATGGGCAGACCAGTGTCGAGATCCATGTCTTCCAGGGTGAACGTGCCCTTGCAAAGGACAATTTCACGCTCGGAAGGTTCCAGCTGTCAGGGATCCCTCCTGCGCCCCGCGGAATCCCCCAGATCGAGGTGACGTTCGATATCGATGCAAACGGGATCATCCATGTCTCAGCAAAGGATCTCGGGACAGGGAACCAGCAGGCCATCACCATCAAGGGCGACCGGAGGCTCTCTGAAGACGAGATCAAGCGGATGGTGAACGATTCCAAGAACTTCGAGGAAGAGGACAAGAAGAAGAAGGAGGAGATCGAGCTTCGCAACCTTGCTGACAGCGCTGTTTTCAACGCTGAGAAGATGATCAAGGAGAGCGGGGACTCGATGGAACCGGCAGACCGTGAGAAGGTCCAGGCAGGGATCGATGCTGTCCGCGGAGCCCTCCAGTCCGATAATACCGAGGAGATCAAGAAGCAGATGGAAGCCCTCACGGAAGCGGTCTATGCCGTGACTACCAAGATATACCAGAAGGCACAGGCTGAGCGGCAGTCAGCGGAGGCTGCAGGGGGAGGAAAGGGCGGAACAGAGAACGATGATACCGTGGTCGATGCCGATTACAGCATGAAAGACGAGTGAGCCCGATGGCCACCGGGGACTATTATGAGATCCTGGGTATCCCGAGGACCGCTGATGAGAACGAGATAAAGAAAGCTTACCGGAGCCTTGCCCGGAAATATCATCCGGACGTCTGCAAGGAGCAGGGGGCGGAAGAGCGGTTCAAGCAGATCAACGAGGCATACAGCGTCCTTTCCGATGCCCAGAAACGGGCGCAGTATGACCACCTCGGGCATGATAGTTACACCAGTGCATCGAAAGGCTCCTATACTGGGGGAGGAGGCGGATTCGGGGGATTCTCAGCGGATTTCTCCGGTTTTGGCGATATCTTCGATTTTTTTGGTGGAGGATTCGGGGGACAGCGCCCGTCAGGCCCACGCCCCGGTGCCGACCTGATGATGAACCTCTGGATCTCGCTTGAGGATGCGGTCTTTGGGACTGACCGGGAGATCGAGGTCTCCCATGCCGAACCCTGCACGGCATGTGACGGCACGGGGAGCAGCACCAAGAAACGGATCTCCTGTCCCCGCTGCGGGGGGAGCGGCCAGCTCCGGCAGATGAGCCAGAGCATCTTCGGCCAGTTTGTCAGGATGACCCCCTGCCCTGACTGCCGCGGTGCGGGGAAGGTCCCTGAATCACGGTGTGGTACCTGCAGGGGAGCCGGGATCACCCAGGTGAAGCGGAAGGTGACCGTCCGGATCCCTGCCGGCATCGACACTGGGATGCGCCTGAGGCTGGAAGGGTACGGAGAAGCAGGGGATATCGGAGCTCCCAATGGCGACCTTTTCATCGAGGTCTCGGTGAAGCCAGACGAGCGGTTTGTCCGCAAGGGAGACAACCTTGAGACAGCAGCGGAGATCACGCCAGCCCAGGCGGTCATGGGGTCCGAGATTGAGATCGAGACGATCGGGAAGAAGAAGGTTGACCTCACCATTCCCCCCGGGATTCAGCATGATACCGCCCTGAAGATCCCTGGCGAAGGGGTCCGCCGCCGGGGGAGGCCTGGCGATCTCCTGGTACGGGTCAAGATCCGGATTCCCCGGCAGATACCTCCTGAAGCAAAGGAGCTCTATGAGAAGATCCTCGAGATTGAAGGGGCAAAATCCGGCCATAAGAAGGGATTCTTCTCAGGACTCATGGGCAAGGGCTAAAATCCGGAACACCTCTCCTATCCACGCTCTCCTTTTCCGGCAGATCCGCTGCCACCAGGTTTATTCCCCCGTATAGCCACTGTACTGGAACGTGAGACTGATCGTTGAGCTATCAGGCGAACACCCTGAACTTCCCTTTGCCGAGCTCCAGGTGGTGGGGGAGGTTATCGATAAAAGACCCCAGGTTG
>JAKLGZ010000070.1 GCA_022710385.1 Methanoregula sp. | reverse complement strand
ACTTGTTGCTCGGGATTTTTTCCAGGTACTCTTTGATCTCCGGCGCCTTCATCGTGAGCATGATCCTGCCGTGATAGATGGTTGCATCATTGGTCGTTCCCATCGCCCGTGTGGCATCTTTCTTAACCGGGGGCACTGGGGCTGTGCCGAACCCGGCAACAATCTTCTTGGTGTCAAAACCGAGCTCGTTCAGCTTGTAGACGGCCGTCTCGACACACCTGCCTGCCACCTGGATCGAACCGACAAGCGATGCTGTGGGGGCGACCACCGCACACAGGTTAGCGACATCAACCTGACACTCCTCGGCTATCTTCTCCATGACTCCTGCGTTGGGGAGGTGATCACTTTCGAGCGCAATAATTGCGGAGTCAAAATCATCCTCATACTCGATCACCTCGTAGGTGTGTTTTGGTTTGAGAGAGAGCGCCCGTGCAGGGCCGCTGCCCATAGCAAAATAATTGTTCTGCTTGATCGTCCAGCCTGCTTTCTGTGCACCGAGACAGGATATCGCCGGATAATCGGTGAAGACATCGATGAAGGGTACCGGGAACTCCTTGATATGACCCATCCTGAAGTTCACTTCTCCAAGGCCACCCATGCAGATCTCGGTAAAAGCCCTGCCGGCAGCATATCCTCCTCTTGTGCTTACACCGCAATCGACTATCCGTGCACCGTTATCGAGTTCATGGTATGCAGCATTGAACTCTTCCGCATATTCTGCCAGGTTCTCAAAAATTTCGAGAGCTAATTCATTCACACTGAGCACGTGGAATACCCCCTTTACCATAAGAGATGGTTGCCAAAGAGATAAGATTTTTCAAATGATGTGTTTTAAAAATCAACTCAGCCCAGATAATTGATTATTTTTGCCGGATCATAGCGAAGGCTTATCACCCGCGTCCTCCCTTTTCCATCGCGGTAGTGGAGGTTGATCAGCCGCATCGCGTCGAATTTCCTGATGATCTCATAATACCGTGTGTATCCTATCGGGACGGTCTCTTTGACCGCTCGGAAGACCTCTCCTGCATTCATCTCTGAATCGCCCGTGCTGTGGTTCGCAAGTGCCCGCAGGACCCCCTTCTCCTCGTCCTTGAGGGACTTTACCGAGAAGGAGAGGTGCAGGTACTTCGAGACATCGTACGCCTGGCAGATGTCATCCCTTTCGATGACACGACTGGCCCTTCGTTCCGCGTTCAGGGTGGCCCTCTTGAGGAGATCGATACCAACCCTGAGATCGCCGGATTTCTGGGTCTGTTCAACGACCAGAGAGAACATCTCCTCAGGGAGGCAGCCCGGATACAGGCCCTGTAAAACGCGCTCCCTGACGATCTCCCGCACTTCATCTTCGCTATAGGGGGGAAAATATACCTCTGAGGGACGGAACACTGATGACACCCGTGCATCCACCGCCTGCGAGAGGTCGACATCCATGTCGCTGATGATCACAATCACCCCGATACGGGTTCCCGGATACGCTTCATGGGACCGGAGGAGGGAGTAGAGGACCCGGTTCATCTCATTCTCATAGAGGAGGTAGTTTGCATCGTCGAGTGCCACCAGAAGTACCACCTCTTCCTTCAGGAGCATTCGGGCGATCGCGTCGAAGACCTGCTTGAAAGAGGTGCCGGAGGCAGGAGGGAGGTGACCTGAGAGTCGCCGGTAGATCTGGGAGAATATGGCAAACTTGGTGTTGTCAATCTGGCAGTTGATGTAAATCGGCACGAGTTTCTTTGTATTTTCCTCAATTTCCGAAAATATCTTCCTTACGCTGGTGGTCTTGCCCGTTCCCGGCAGTCCCCGGCAGATGGTGTTCAGGGGACGCCCCCCCCTGAGACCGGGATGGATCTGGAAAGCCAGTTCGCGTATCTGGCTCTCCCGGTGGTTGAACTGCTCCGGGACGTAATCGATCTCAAAGACCTCCGGGTCACGAAAGAGGGTCTCATCCCACATCAGGAGATTCTTTTTCATCCGGATCGCCTCTCAGGTATTCTGAGTGTCACAGGTTCTTCATACATGCTCTGCACAAAATTCGGCTGGTGAAGAGCTGACTCATCTTCTGCTCTGCAGGGCTGACAGGTGTCCCACACGAGTCACAGGTTGGACCGGAGATTGACCCGGCGGCACCTGCAGGGGATACAGGGGCAGACGCCTGTGCCTTCCGGGATTCGGCAGGTTCAATTTCCGGCTGCCCTCCCCCGCCAGACTCAGCCGCAGGGGGCAGGATCGCTGCCCCCTCGCCTCCTGCACTGACGCTGCTGGCAGATCCCGGGAGGACGCGCCTCCGGTAACTATCGATCCGCTCTGCCGTAGCCGGGTCATTCCTCCCAAAGCTGCCGAGTATCGCGGTGAGAAACCTGGTGAGCTCTTCCGCGTCGCCAGGGGAGTCCGCGTCCCCGCTGACCTCAACCCGGAGGTTCTCATAGTGTTCCAGATTCACGGTGACGCCAATAGTGAGGGTCTTATGGCCACCCATGAGATCATATTCTCCACCCGCTCTGATATGGTTTATCATGAGCGGAAAAAGCAGTTATGAGAAGAGAAGGGGAAGGAAACGGGGGGCATCAATAACACCATATCCCCCGCGCGATCCCTCTTTCTCAGAGAAAGAGGTCGTGGCATCCCGCCCCTTGCCCCATATCGCGAACGGAACGGGATCGGAGGTATGGGTCTTGATTCGTATGGGGGTCGGATGGTCGGGCAGCACTGCAATAACCCCGGAAAACCCCTCCATCACGGTCCCGATCAGCTCGTCAATCCGCTCGATCGCCTTCACCTTTTCCCAGACGTTTCCAAGGTGACCGGCCTCATCCGGCGCTTCAACATGGACGTAGACAAAATCCAGGCGCTCAAGTGCCTCCAATGCAGAGGAAGCCTTCGCCTGGTAATCCGTATCAAGGTACCCGGTTGCCCCAGGTACCCGAATCACTTCCATCCCCGCAAGCCTTGCGATCCCCTGGAGCAGGTCCACTGCAGAAATGATCCCTGCCTCCCTGCCAAAAAGGGTCCGGAATGGGATGAGCCTGGGCTTTTTCCCCCCGCTCCATGGCCATATCTGGGTCGCGGGGGATTTCTGTGCCGAGATGCGTGCCCTGTTCACCGGGTGGTCTGCGAAGACCTCCCGGCTCTTCTCCATGCACTCCCGCAGAATCCCGGCATCTTTCCCGGAGGGAAGGGAGGGTTCGATCAGCTCACCCACGATATCGTGCGGTGGACAGGTGGTTGCCCCTCCCCCCCCATGCACCACCAGAATGTTCCGGTAGGAGATGCCGGGAGAGAGGGAGATATCCGGGAGATGTTCTGAAAGCGATGCAAAAAGGGATGCTCCTTCTCTGCTCGAGATATGGCCTGCCGAAAAGTCGGCCATCCTTCCGTCAACGACCGTCACAAGATTGCAGCGGTAAGCAATGTCCCCCGGAGCCATCTCGAGGCCCATGCTCGCCGCTTCAAGAGGCCCCCTTCCGGTATAGCAGGAGCGGGGATCGTAACCGAGAATCCCGAGGTTGGCAATATCGCTCCCTGCCTCGAATCCTTCCGGAATGGTCCGCGCCAGTCCCATCGTTCCCTCGCAGGCGATCCTGTCCATGTTCGGAGTCCTGGCGTATTCCAGGGGGGTCTTCCCCCCGAGTTCCGCCAGAGGCTCGTCCGCCATTCCATCGCCGAGAATGACCAGGTATTTCTTCTGCCTTTCCCTCATGCCCCTCACCTCACCAGGTATCCCGTCTCCCGGACCAGTGCCCGGGCGGCTTCCCGGACTGACTGCTGCGAGGTCACTTCATATCTCCAGCCCAGTGACCTGATTTTTTCAATAGAAAGGAGCATCCGCGGGATATCTCCTACCCATCCGCGGTCTCCACCCGTATAGCGAAATGATACGTCCGAAAGCCCCATCTCATCGGCAACGATCGATGCAATGGTGGTCACATCGATCCAGTCCTCCGAACCGATGTTGAGACAGGTGAACGGGGCACTGGTATGTGCCACGGCGAAGAGCACGGCATCAACACATGCCGGCACGGAGCAGTATGATTTTGTCTGCGTTCCATCGCCAAGGATCTCGAGTTCCCGGGGATTCCGGAGGAGTTTATGGATGAAATCCCAGATAACCCCATGATTGCTCCGTTCGCCGATGATATTTGCGAAGCGGAATACCCATGACTTCCACCCGAACGTGTGGGCATATGCAGAGATCATCGCCTCGCAGGCCAGTTTTGTCCCCCCATAAATGGAGATTGGCTCCATCCGGGGGTATTCCTCAGGGGTCGGGATGAGATCGGCCTCACCGTATACGGTCGATGTTGAGGTGAATACGATCTCAGTGCACCCGGCCCTCCTCATGGCCTCGAGTACCCGCAGCGTCGCATGAACATTCCTGGTGTACACTTCTTCGGGGTGCGCAGCGCTCGCCCTGACATCCGGATCGGCAGCGATATGATAGATACGGCCGGCACCTCTGAGGTACTCCTGCCATCCGTCAAGGAGGAGATCGTGTTTGATGAACCTGACTGCTCCGGAATCGATATGCCCTGCGATGTTCCGGATATCTCCGGTGGAGAGGTTGTCGATGACAGTGACTGACTCGCCCCGTTTGACCAGGGCATCCACCAAATGGGAGCCGATAAACCCGGCACCTCCTGTAACGACCGCTTTCAGACTCCGCCCCCGTTCTGTGCATTCACCTTTAAAATTCTCTCCTCTCTCCTACTAAAACTGTGGTTTCAAGATTCGATGCTCAAACAGACTGCCTGTTCGATGGTCGGCAAGATGGTGGATGCCGGGCCGAGATCGGTGCTCCGCAGCAGGGAAGCGATCGCCCGTTGGCCGAAGCGTTATTCAGAGGAATGCATCAAGGCATTTGTTCCCGGCAGTGCATGCTGCACAGGGTAAGGAGCGTGAAGAGAATCCCGGGGAGTATCCGCATGAACCGGGAGGGAAATGCTCCTCGCGATCGCAATGATAAACGTGACAGCCCGCCCAGGAATGGGTAACAATGTTCATTGGTATTGATCACGGCACTACCTCGATCCGGTTCTCCACCGGGGAGTCCTGGTTCAAAATAACCCGGGAGGAGGCGCGGAGCTTCGGCTGGCAGGATCTCAGGACACTCTGTCCTGTCGATGAGATATCCGGGATTGCTCTCACCTATTCAATGGGGGATGGGATCAGCAGCATCACCCCGATCGAACGGGTGGTGGATCGGGGGATTCGGAGCAGGGACGGGGCGGGCAAGCATGTCGGAGGGGGAACCCGCGTGTTCGACCAGATACGGGAGAGCGGTCTTCCTGCCGTCGTCATCCCGGGTCTGCACCGGGATTCTCCCACTGACACCCGGTTCAAGGTCTACTCCCATCAGGCAAGCCCGGAAAAGATAGGGATTGCATACCAGGTATGTTGTGACCTTGGCGGCGATGTCGTGGTATCCGATGTCTCTTCAAACACGGTAAGCCTGCTCATCAAGGATGGCCGGATTGCCGGCGGATTCGATGCGTGTATCTTTGCACCGGGACTTGAGCATGGGGCGCTCGATGTAGATGCCATCCGGAGCGTGGATGCCGGGATCAGCACGGCAAACGAGGCATTCCTCCGGGCAGGCGTGAACCATACGCTCCCCGAACAGGAACGGCTTTCCGCGGTGGCACTCTTCTCTGCGATGGAATGTGCTGCCCTGCTCGTCCTCAACCCTGGTGCCCGGATTGCGCTCGCCGGGTCTCTGGGACCTCGTATTGCCGGCGAGGTGTCAGCGCTCCTGGGCAGGGAGGTGGCGGTCTATGATGAATGGTGTGCCTCGTCAGGGCTGGCTCTCATTGCCAGGGAGGTATTCCAGGGAGGGAGCGAAATTCTCGGGATCAGCGTCGACAGGTAACCTTGCCCCGGAAGGGATTCGGGGAGATCTTCTTTGAGGGGATCAGAGTTTATCATTATCAATCATGCTAATTTTTTTATTTCTTCGGGTGCAATAGGTACCAGAAACTACAGTATCGCCGGAAGAACATCATTGCAGGATTTGCAGCTGCACCAGGTGGCTGCAAAGCCGTCATAGGAACGATTCAGGGATTTTCTTGAGAGAGTTACGAATTCATGGCAGGGGCGGGCAGGGATCGGTCACTGCTGCAGAGCTGATTGCGGTCGCCGCATTTGAAGGGGGAATGCATGCACAGGCCTTCCCCGCATTCGGTGTCGAACGGCGGGGTGCACCCGTCCAGGCGTTTGTCCGGTTTGACAACAAAAAGATTCGTCTCCGGAGCCAGATTTATGAACCCGACTATATCATCGTACAGGACAGTACTCTGATCAAGGATGTGAACGTCTTTTTCGGGATGAAAGAGGGAGGGATCGCAATTGTGAACACGGAGAAGGCGATCGACTCCCCTGTCCCGAAGGGAGTGAAGGTCATCACCATCGATGCAACCTCAATCGCCCTCCAGAAGATCGGGCTCCCCATCACGAATACTGCACTGATGGGTGCATTTGCTGCAGCAAGCGGAGAGATCGCTTTTACTGCCCTTGAAGATGCCGTCAAAAGGCGGTTCCGGGGCGATCTCGCCACCAAGAATATTGCTGCGGCAAAAGCAGCCTTTGATGCCGTGAAGGGGGCGGCCTGACCATGGCACTTGGCACAGGCTGCACCGCTAGGCCCGGGAAGTCGCGCAATAACAGGACCGGGTCGTGGCGGGTGTTCAAGCCGGCATTCATCCATGAGCGATGCACCAGCTGCGGGATGTGCAGGATCGTCTGCCCTGAAGGCTGTATCGGTGAGAACGAAGAGGGACTCCCTGTTCCGGATTATGACTACTGCAAGGGGTGCGGGCTCTGTGCGGAGGAATGCCCGTCCGAAGCGATCGAGATGAAGAAGGAGGAGAAGTGACATGCTCCAGATAACCGAGGGATCCCTTGCGGTGGCGGATGCAGTGGGGAAATGCCGACCCCAGGTGATTGCCGCCTACCCCATCACCCCCCAGACCCATATTGTCGAGGCGCTGGCCGAGATGGTGGCTAACTGCACGATCGATGCGGAGTATATCACCGTTGAGAGCGAGTTCTCTGCGCTCTCGGCCTGCCTTGGTGCGAGCGCTGCAGGATCGAGGGTCTATTCAGCCACCACCTCCCAGGGACTCGCATTGATGTTCGAGGTCTGTTTCAATTGCGCGGGAATGCGGCTTCCTGTTGTCATGACCATCGCAAACAGGGCGATGGGAGCACCTCTCTCCATATGGAACGACCAGCAGGACTCGATCTCGCTCCGGGATTCGGGCTGGCTGCAGTTCTATGCAGAGGACAACCAGGAAGCGACCGATCTCCATTACCTTGCCTACCGGGTCTCCGAGGATCACAATATCCTTCTCCCATCGTTTGTCTGCTTCGACGGGTTCATCCTCTCCCATACCTACGAACCGGTCGATATCCTCTCCCAGGAGGAGGCGGACCGCTATCTCCCGCGATTCAGGCCATTCCAGCGGCTGGATGCTGACGATCCCATCAGCTTTGGTCTGTTTGCGGCCCCCGACTATTACATGGAATTCCGCTATGAGATCGATCAGGCCGCAAAGAA
>JAKLGZ010000007.1 GCA_022710385.1 Methanoregula sp. | reverse complement strand
ATATCTCATGCAAAGGCAAACTAATAGTGAAAATCTAAATTGGTTTGGGATTGATCCAGCTAACTTTTCTAAGTTAAATACGGAATCGAAAATTATATCTAAATTCTCAAATCGATCTAATTTAAATAATCAATATCTATGACAAATGCTTCTGCGAGGCGATTTTGAATATTAAACCCTTCTTTCAATCGTTTTTCCAATTTATCAAGCAAAACCATCATTGTTTTAACTTTCTCTACGATACGATACTGCTCTGCAAGTGGTGGTAGGGGCGTATAAATCTCAGCAATTTGTGGCTGACTGACTGAAGCTTGACCGCAGGTTTGCTTGGCCTTCCCTTGCCAGGATTGCAAAACGTCTTTCGTTTGAAATAAAATATTCACAAAATCGGGTAGAATCAAATGATTATTAAAGCGTACTCGAATATTTTTACTTTCAAATATCATTGGTTCTTGAAGATCTGGGATAACTGCCGCTTTTCCAACAAGTTCCCTGCTATTAACGCGATTAACTAGTAAGTCGCCTTTTTTTAGAAGATATTGGTCAATTTCGCGATCGGTTAATTCCATCTTTTTTAAGTTTTTGAAATTGATTTCTCCGGAATTAATATTGTACATTCTAAGACATGCAATGCCATCATTGGAATAGAAAATTTCGGGTTTATAAATGCCATTTGCCATCGATTCTATGGTCTCTCCTAATCTAATCCATATCCAAGTCGCGGGTATTGAGTATGTTATTTTCTTTTCTTTTATAGAGGCTAGTGGTTGTTGAAATTCGATTTTCCTACCTTTCACTTGTTGCTTTCTCTCTCTCCTGATCTTTTCAATTAATGTAATCCCCGGCTCATCATCTGGATCCTGTCGCACCAACCGCCCCTGCACTGCCAGCTGCAAAATCGTCTGCCTTAGTATATCCACATTCTCCGGGCAATCCAGGATCAATTCGAACGCATCACACACCTGCGCCCATAACCGCTCGAACTCCTCCGGGCTCTCCGCATTCTGCAATCCCGCAAGGCTCGCGTTTCCAAGTTTCAGGCAGCCCGCCCTCTTTCGCTGCTGCTTGACTTCGAGTTCATCGCAGAGGGACATGAGCCGGTCAACTTTTTCAACGATGCGGTGCTGTTCGGCAGTTGGAGGGAGGGGGAATAAAAAAGTTAGAAGTTTGGTGCCATTTACCGCTGCCTGACCGATCCATTTATTGCAAATTTTTTCAAAAATTTTTGAATTCCATTGGTAATGTAGCCAAATAGTTACATAGGCAGGATCAATGCTACTTTCATCGAATCTTAATCGTGTGAAATGATTGCTATAAACAATTGGCTCAGTGAAACCTTTGAATAATCCACTTTTTCCAACTAGTTCAAGACTATTTGTATTATTAAAAACAACATCCCCACTTTTCAATTCATACTTCTGTTTGAGGACCTCATCAAATGGCACTCGTAATATTTTATCCCAAATAAAATCTCCTCGAGGATTAATGTTATTCATTCGGAGTTGAACAATTCCACGGGAATCTCTCTCACCACAAGCGAATCCGGATTGAACATCGATAACGATTTCATTAAATTTTATCCAAATCCAATTCTTTGGAATTAAATAAGGGAAATCTTCCTCTTGGCTTTCATCAATTTTGGTCGATTTACATTTTTTGTTTATTTTTTCTGATTTTTTTAGTCTCTCCAGCAGCACACTCGCCGGTTCATCATTCTCATCCTGCGTCCCAAGTTTCCCCTGCACCGCAAGCTGTAAAATCATTTCCCGCAGACGTGCAATCCCATCTGGTGCAGTCGCGAACGTGTCGAAATGCTCGAAGAGAAGGTCAGTGCTCATGCTTTTCTCTCTGAAGGTGTCCCGAGCGAGGCCATCAGTTCCCGCTTCAAAGCCTCTCGGGCTGCTGCTGCCTCCGCCCGGATCCACTCATACTCGCGGATCAATTCGGCTGGATCCCCGTGATCGTCTGGGGCAACATTTGGATTCTTGATATCGAGATTATACCCGCTCTCCATCACCTGATCCACGGACACCCGCCAGGCATGCTCGTTCTCTGTCCGGTTCGTCCACCAGTCCTTCTCCGGTGCAAACTCCTCTATCTGGATCGGCTTCGTCTTTGAGTATGACTTGTATCCCTCGGGGTACGGATGCTCATAGTACCAGATTTCTTTCGTCGGCGTGCCTTTCTCGAAGAAGAGCAGGTTCGTTTTAATCCCGGTATACGGGGCGAAGACTCCATTCGGCAGCCGCACGATGGTATTGAGGTTGCATTCCGCCAGCAGCTTTTCCTTAATACGGCTCTTTACGCCTTCGCCGAAGAGCGTTCCGTCCGGGAGGACAATCGCTGCACGTCCACCGTCCTTGAGGATGTGCATGAGGAGGACCAGGAATAAATCGGCCGTCTCACGGGTCTGGAACGGGGAGGGGAAGTTACTCTCGATGCCGTCCTCTTCCATGCCACCGAAGGGGGGATTGGTGACCACCACGTCTACCCGGTCCCGTGGTCCGTAATCCCGCAGGGGGCGGGCGAGGGCGTTGTCGTGGCGGATTTGCACCGGTACATCGATCGCGTGGAGCATCATGTTCGTTGTGCAAAGGAGGTGGGGGAGCGGTTTCTTCTCGATGCCGATGATCGAGGACTGGAGGAGCTGCTCGTCCTCCACTGACTTCACCTGCGACGACCGGATGTTGTCAATCGTGCAGGTAAGGAATCCTCCAGTTCCACAGGCAGGATCGAGGACGACTTCTCCCAGTTGGGGATTCACCATATCCACCATAAATTGGGTTACTGCCCGGGGCGTGTAGTATTCACCGGCGTTCCCGGCGCTCTGCAGATCCTTGAGGATCTTCTCGTAGATCTCGCCGAACAGGTGACGGTCTTTTGAACTGTTGAAGTCGATCTCATTGATCTTATTTGCCACCTGTCGGATCAGTGTCCCGTTCTTCATGTAGTTGTAGGAGTCGGCAAACACATTGCGGATGACATACTCCACACCGGAACCCCCGAGAGGCGGCTGGAGCTCCTTCAGGGTCGGGAAGAGGTTGTTGTTCACGAAGTCCAGCAGGGCATCCCCGGTGATCCCCTCCTCGTTTCCGGCCCAGTTTCGCCATCGGAGCTGGTCAGGGATTGGAGAGGTGTATTTCTCGTCAAGGAGCTCGTATTCGCGTTCCCTGTCGTCAAAAATCTTCAGGAACAACATCCAGCCGATCTGGCTGATACGCTGGGCATCGCCGTCCACACCGGCGTCCTTCCGCATGATATCCTGGATTGCCTTGATCTTTGTGCTGATTGACACGGTTGCCCTCCCGCTCTAGATGACAGATAGGCGCTCACAGACCATAGATGTTTAACATTCAGCCGTGTAGAGGCAGGTCTCAAGCCTCCGGATCGCTGAGAGGTAGTTGTCCTTTCCGAGAAATACATCGTTCAGGATCTCGACCGGTGTCCCGATCTTACTGATGGGATCGACCCTGAGCACTTCGAGACTCTCCACATCTGTGAGCCCTTCGTCGGCATATTTCTCAAGAATGGCCGTCAGCACGGCTCGTGCTTTCTCACCGTACCGCGAAAAATAAGAGGTTTTTTTGACCTTATTGGCCCGCTCTTTCCGGGTTATCGGAGGCTGGTCAAATACGACATGGCAGATGAGGTCGAAGGGATCGTACTCCCCACCGACCTCCTCGGCGAGTGCCTCAAAGAGGACCCCTCGCTCTTCAAGCTCCTGCACAATAGCCATTTTCCTCTCGGCATCTGTCCAGAATTTAAAGAACTGGTCAAGGGATGCGTATTGCTTGCTCACCGCCTTCTTCGTATAATCCTTCAGGGACTCGGTAATGAGCCTGCCATCAGCCCCGTAGTACTGGACCCGCTCGGCAACAACGGATACCTCGACATCATTGACGACATATCGTTTTCTGCCCGATTCTGGATACTCCTTCCTCTCCGGACGCTCATGCCCCGGCTGGAAATCCTCATCAGGAAGTGGAGGGCCATCCCAGTCCGGGTCAGAGAAATGTTCCGTAGCCTTCCGGAAATCCATGATGGTGAAATAGTTCTTCCCGAAGTCCTCATTAATCCGGGTGCCCCTTCCGATCATCTGTTTGAATTCCGACATGGACTCGATATTCTTGTCGATGACGATCAGTTTGCAGGTCTGGACATCCACTCCGGTCCCAAGGAGCCGGGAAGTGGTGGCAATCACTGGATACCTGCTCTCCGGCATGATGAAATTATCAAGTTCTGCCTTCCCGTCGATAGAATCCCCGGTGATCCGCATGATGTACCGATGGCTCTTTTCGACAAACTCCGGAAGTTCATTCACAAGGGTCTGGCGCATTCGTTCGGCGTGATTAATATTCTCACAGAATACAATCGTCTTGTCGTAGGGGTCCGTCGCTCGGAGAAAATCTGCAATTCGGCTGGCAACAAGCTCTGTACGCTTCTCAAGCACCAGCTCTCTGTCGTAGTCTTTCCGGTCATACTCCCGGTACTCAATCACTTTCCCGTATTTATCATGTTGACCAGGTTCGGGACGCCATCCTTCAAGATCCTTGTCGATATCGACCCGGATCACCCGGAATGGTGCAAGGAATCCGTCTTCAATCCCTTGTCTCAGTGAATAGGTATAGACCGGCTCGCCGAAGTAATGAATATTTGAGATATATTTCGTCTCCTTTGGAGTGGCGGTCATCCCTATCTGGGTCGCAGAGGAGAAGTATTCCAGGACTTCACGCCAGGCTGAATCCTCAGCAGCACTCCCCCGGTGACATTCATCAACAACAACCAGGTCGAAAAAATCAGGAGAGAACTGCTTGTAGATATCTTTCCATTCTTCATCACCGGTGACTGCCTGGTAGAGAGCGAGATAGACCTCATAGCTTTTATCCACGGACCGGTTCTGAATCTTGGTCATCGCGTTTCCAAACGGTTTGAAATCATTTGTCCGTGCCTGATCAACGAGGATGTTCCTGTCGGCAAGGAAGAGAATCCGCTTCTTCATGCCAGATTTCCAGAGTCGCCAGATGATTTGGAACGCTGTATATGTCTTACCGGTTCCTGTTGCCATGACAAGGAGAATGCGGTTCTGACCCTTCACAATCGCTTCAGTAGTCCGGTTAATCGCCGCAGTCTGATAGTACCGGGGCATCTTGCCGGAGCTGTCGAAATAGTAATCCTGACCTATGAATCGGGTCTGATCGGCGCCCAATCCTCTCCATCCGCAATAGCGATGCCAGAGGACGTCTGGTGAAGGGAATTCATCAAGTCTAAGTTCCCGCTCCACCTTCGTTGAGGAGTGGGTCCGATCATGCATGAGATATCCGTCGCCGTTCGAGCTAAACACGAAGGGAACATCAAGCATATTGGCATATTCGAGTGCCTGCTGCATTCCGTCCCCAATATCGTGGTTGTTGTCTTTTGCTTCAATGACCGCCAAGGGAATGTTTTGTTTGTAATAGAGAACATAATCTGCAAATTTTCGACGACCACGAGTCGCTTTTGCTCCCTGAACCAAAACCTGGCCTTTGGTGATATTGACTTCTTCACGGACCTGGGTGGCCAGGTTCCAGCCAGCGGTTTGGAGTGAGGGGGTGATAAATTGGGTGCAGATATCGCGTTCGCTTAGTGATCCTTTATCAGTGGTTGCCACCCAGTTCCCCCGATGTTCGATAATATAATAACTATTTCAGGAGGGGAATAATGTTGCGGAAACGTTGGCTATAGCGGTCGTGACATACTTGGAACCATTCCGAATCCAGCAAGTTTTCATCGACTCACGTAGTAAGCGGTATTGAGGTACGCGAGTCCTCGGGAACTGTATCCCGCTGCAATTACCCTTCTTATTCCTTACTAATGACTGTTCTTCTGTGATTTTTTGATTGAGGTGCCGGAGGCTGTTTTTCTATCAGAATAAAAAGTCTTAGATAAAAAAGAGGTATTGATAAAAGGATTATTTTCGAACCTTCCATGCATCATAAATGCCATAGATTGAAATTAGTCCTACAATTAATACTGATGGGGTCAGATTGTTTGTTAAATAATGAATCAGGTAATCTATAACGAGAATTATGAAAACTAAATAGATCAAAGATGCAATAATTTTTCCTTTCAGCGTATTTGAACATAAACTCTCATGAATAGGGAGATAAACAAATCCAATGATATAAACGGCGGCAATTATCATACTCAAAATAATCCAAAAAAATTCATTCATGGAAGGCGTTGTAAGAATATAGATAAGAATACCCGTATTTATTAAAAACAAGGCAATACCAAAAATCATAAAGGAAACTATTTTAGAACTATCCTTTAAGTGTTGAAATTGTGTTTTACTCCCCTCTATAATCTTTGAATCTATTTTGGGGAGAGATTTGAATAAATTTAATATTACGATGCTTGATAAAAGCAATATAACAAGGAGACTCGCCAGACTCACGACTTGTAAATATTGATTAGTATCTAAAATATTTGACGAAAAAAGCACTGATATTGCCGCAAAAATACCGATAATCTCAAGAAGAAATCCATTTTTTTGTAGGAATACCTCGAAAATATCTTCATCCATCTCTCTTCCTCAATATCTATTAATCGATTTTTTTAATCTTTAAATCACACCACTCCCGAATTTTTTCTATCGGGACGGCAAGACTATATTCAATTGGTCTTTTTGCACCAGTCCATTTGATTAAATTTTCCACTTCAAGAATTCCCAGGGCCATGAAAATTTTATATTCCTCCGGTTTGCCCTTGTACAGTCTTTCAAATCCTATGTCTTTTCCATGAAGTTCTTCGCTTACGGCTTCAACGCTAATAACGTTGTTAGTAGACAGAATGGATAGAATTGTACTAATTATCGTTCTAAAATGTTCAACAGGGCAATGATGGATATATGGTTGCTCTCGTCTAGCCCAGGCAACAACCGATGATTTTCTGATTTCCCATTGATAGTATTTCGATCCTAATTTTCTAACGGATTCGGATTGTGTGAGGTTTTTTAAATGTTTTTCTTCTGTTGGTGCGTCAATTTGTTTTCCTTTTATCGTTTTTGCAATTTGATAGAATATATTGGACAGATCTTCTGTCCCTATCGTAAGGATATATTGATCTTTAGAGTACAAAGCTATTGCATTAATGAAAGGCAATTGTAACAGATTAATTATTGATTCGATCTCCTCTGGCTCAATCTCTGTGGTTTCAATTTTTTCCCTTGCGACGAGGCTTTGAAGGGTGAAATATCCAAGTTTCCCGTCTTGAATTGTTTGCATTTCATTGATAAGTGTTTGAATATGCCCAATGAATTCCCATCTCACTGAATGTCGTTGAATCAGATCATCTATTTCGGAAGAAAGGTCACCCCGTTGTATCAATAGCTCACGTAATTCCGTTAATGAGAACGGATTTTTTGCATGAGAATCAATTAGACGAACAAGATTTTCAGCTTGTAAAAGTCCAACGTTATTTTCATTTGCCCTTGTTTCGAGATTCCCCCCTGCAAATTCATGACCAACGACTATGATCGCATCTGCCTTATTTTTATTTTTATGATCTCTCAAAGAAAACCAGTCAATTTGTCGATCGCTAATTTTTCCGGACTTACTTGTCTTTCCATCAACAGTGATTTTGTAGGATAATTTTCCTATATTGGCGTTTAAAATTACATCCGTGTCTCCACTCCCACCAATAAGCTGTGATTCAAATCCAAGAAAATGAAATGCATCAGAGATTGCCCTTTCGAAATCAGATGGATTTTCGCTATTAAACTGAGCTTTTTTCAAATGATCTATAATATTCTCCGTTAACAGCGTCTTATCCATAATAGCATCATTATTTAGATGGGATATATTTGTTTAGGAAGATAGGAAATCATATTCCGCTCCATTCCCCTAACCTCCTGGTTCCGTCAAATTCATATCCAATCACGCAAATCTTACTCCTGCACCAATGAATCGGGAATTCCTGACGAGACTGGCCGCAATGGCGCGGATGAGGGGCGCTCCACCGTTTTTACAACGAGTGCTCACCACCTTCGTCGTCCGGACCACCCTCATCGTGGAAGGGGCTCTGTCAAGTTGTCGGCAGATCCCACAACTCAGGATCACCTGTCAAAACGCGGCAGTTGATGCTTATTTGATGTTGTGATTAGAACATTCAATAATAATTTATAATATTATAATTATACTATTTTCATATGAAAATCGAAATATCTGGGATAAGCATCACAATCAGTATTGCCGTTGTGATTAAATTTTTACTCCCATTAATATTTTAAAACAAAATGGCTGTTATCCAATGGAGTTACCTCTCCTCTGAGTAGAGGACATAAACAATTCAAAAAAGAAATTATTTCACTCTTGGCTCGTTCTGGATCAATCCGTAGATTCATTCAACCACTGCCATACTGCCGACAGTCGGTAAAATACAAATCTATAACAATTAAAAATATTTTTTTATTCCCTATGTTGATAATTAAAATTTATGGGTCACTTTAAACTCCTAGCATTGATAATACTACTTTCACTTCTAATTATTGGAATTAACGAAGGTGCGAATGTTCTTGATGGAAATGAAGAATCTACAAATTTAACGTCTCAAAATAGACCATATTTTAATGCCATTGAAGCAGGACGCATCTTTGCCAATATCAGTGCAGTTCTTGCAGGTTTTGCATTTGCTTCAATTTTTCTTCTTTTTCAGAAAACAGAATTGTTTAAGTGTGACCTAAAAAATCCAGATTGTGTTGAAAAATATATCCCTTTAGCATTATTATTAGCTTTTTTTGGTTTTGTTTCAGCCGCATTGATTTTTGGTATCATTACCGGTGAAGAAATAATGACGGTATTCACATTACATGAAGATTTTTTAGCTTCATATCTGTTTGTAATGTCGTTTGATTTTATGTTTTGGGGATTGATTTTATTAATACGAAATGTCCTTAAAGGGCAAAGAGAAGATATTACGTCTTTTGGGACAAAAATTTTTCTTGGTTGGGGATCGGTAGGAATTTTACTTCTAATTATCACATGGTTTGACCCCGTAATTCAATTTCAACAGAATATCCCCTTTTTCACCGGAAGTGGAATTTTATTTTTACTGCTATCGCTTGCATATATACCAATAGTTTTGGGATATTTCTTAAGTTCTATTATTTATAATAAAATTCGTCCTTTGTTATCCTCTCTTTTTAAATTTTCATTTAGTTTAATTCTTATTATACTAATATTGCCATTTATTGGAGGTGTTTTTGATATTTTTAATTATAACACTAATATTTTTTTAATTCCCTTCAATGCAGGACTAATATTAATCTTATCTTTGATTTTTACACATCTGACAATGATGCTAATGAAACCTCAAAGTTCGTCTGACAATCAGCAGATCGATGCTAAGAATGAAACGGAGCAGTGATTGCCTTCTTCTATCCGAAGGAGGACTCAGTCACCGTCCCGCTGGTGTCGGTCCCTGCCCGGTCCTGAAAGATGGACGAGGAGATCAAGCGGTGGGTCCTGGCTGGACACGATGCCAGTAACCAAGCGAGACTGCTCAAGCAAATCGAGAATGCTGAAGGGCAACAACTCAGTCACTATTACCTGACCTTCGAGGATCGGGGTGGAGGGTTCTACGAGATTGAGTATGGCCTGATGAAGGGGTTAGGAGTTGGGAAACCGGAGTAAGGAGCTCCTGGTTTCCGTTCGTCCTTTTTACCTTTATGTCGAATGTATGATTGCCCCGCGACAGCCTTCGTGGAGCATATCGAGGGAAGGCTTGGTGGTGGCTACCAGACGCCACCTTGTTGTTCGTGGTTTGTATCGCTTCATCTCCGTGTATATGACCTAATTCTGTTCTTGGGTGAATACTGTCTGTCGGAGGAGCTGGGACAGGTAAGAGCCTTTAAAAAATAGACGATACATTTCATTCTTATGTTGCTGTTGAGTATGATCAAAATATGAATATTTATACTTCCTTAATCTTCCCATCCATCACAGCAAGGTAATATTTCTGATTCTCGTCATCTGGTAGAAAGACGGGTAATATAACAGTTTTTTTCATTTTTGGCCGGAAATGTGTTTCTTCTGTTTTATTTAACCCGGTTTTTTCACTAAATTTTGTGTGATTATATAATTGATAGTCATAATAAATGGTATAGATATAATCATCCTCGTCGGCCATTACTAAAGTACGTTTAATATCATAGAAACTAATCTCGGATTTGGAAAGGTTAATAATTTCACACTTCAATAAATACAAAAATCCGTTTTCTTCGAAATCTTCTATCTTATCTTGATTATCAATTTGAGATAATTCGACCGGCTCAAATGACAGGGGTTTTATTTTAAAAATAATATTATCTTGGCTCTTTTTTGTTGTACATGCAAATATTATTGAATTGTTTATACAATAGTCAATTGCCAAATTACTGGTGTCATGATTTTTAATTTTATTAGATTCATCGTCATCGGAGTCCTCCTCATAATCATCAGCATCACCAAAATAATCATCATTGATGGCGTGGGGTGAAATTTTGAAATGTTCAGGAATTTCATTAAATTTTTCCAATGTCGACTCTTCATTGAAATAATCGCAAAATTGTAAAAGATCACTGGCATCAGAGAAATATTGATTGAACACTTCTCGGTCAAATCTGTATTTATCGTTTTCAATGTGTACAATAAATGGACAATTTTTTATACTATCCATTATGTAATCCAAATCACCTCCCCACTTGATTGCATGTGAAATCTCGTTATAAATTCTTCCAAAAAAAAGATGACAAATACCGTTACAAAATCTACCGTTAAAACAACTGGCTATTCGTTGAAATTCTTTGATATCTATCTCTTTCTCATTTATTATAAGTTCAGTTGTTTTCCAATTACCCGCTAATAATACTGCCTTTTTAAATTGCGGTGTAAGATATTCGGATTTTATTATATATTTACCATCTTTATAAAAATAAGGTATGTCGGATACCAATTCAATTGCCCTTTGTTTAGAGGCTGTTTTTGGTTTTTCGTAGAAAATTAGAGTAACTGCCATAATTATGATTATTACAAATACCGGTTTATATTTTATCTGTTAAATAATCTTTATAATCCTCACATCTCCATGACCATCTTTCACAAATTCTATCAAATTGGAGTATATTTAGAGGATTTTGAATAAATTTTATTAATATTTCTGGCTCCATCACGATTAAAGCTAAATAATATCTATCACCTCGTCGATGAGCTTCAGCATATTCATTATTTGTAATTCCAAATGGCTCATTAAAATTTTTTAATGATTTTACTTCGACATATATTTTATCAGAATTGGAAAATATTACTTCTAGATCATAACCAATATTCACTCGACTGACATCGTTTACTGAAATTATAGTTGGAAATAATTTTAAGAATTCTTCAACATTCTTTTCTGCTCTTTTCCATTTAATAATTGCTCTCCGTGGGGGTTTTGATGTCCCATCATGAGGAGGGGGTGTTGTTAGACCAGATTTATTAAATTTGAATAAAAATTGGTCTAAATCTTTTTTATCTACAAGTTTTAACACAAAATCCCTAAAATCTGAGTCTATATCATTATAATCGGATAATTCTGTAATCCTTTTTCTCTGGGTGTCTACAGGGAATAATTGTAGCGATTGGACAGATGATATTTTATCTTCGGACCAATCAAACGAATATTGTTTGATAATTCGTGCAAAAATTTGTGCCAATCCAGTATTTTTCAAATCTGAGATGTTTAATCGTTCAATTAGATCATTTAGTGATAATACTTGTACATCAAAGTCCTTGAACAGTTGTGTAATTTCTGGATAGTCAACCATAGTTTTTTGCGAAAGAGGAACTATTCCAGAATGGCAAACCTGGTTATAATCATCAATATTAAGCCATTCTGGTTTTAATCTAAAATTCGAAATTTGAATAATTTGGTTGTTATATTGAATTTTTCTCTCATTAAATAATTTATTGAGTCTCTTTTTGAAATAACGTTTAAATTTTGAATTTTCCACTCCTTTTATATTGACAAATGGAGAAAATATGCCTTTTATTTGAATATCCCCCTCGAGGCATTTTATCAATGTTGACCCTAAAAGATCAATTGCGTTTGTATATGACGAATTACTCATCTCATCACAATCGATTGTTTTTCTAGAAGGATCTGTGCTAAAATCTCCATTTATTTTAAAAAAAGCTCCAGAAAATTCATTCGTGGGAGTAAAGGCATGAATAACAGATTCTGATATCGATGCAGGGAGAATTGTATCATTCATTAATTTAAAGGCGATAGTATCGATTTTTGTTGGTTCAGAATTAATAACAAGCCACTGTTTAGATTCATCATTTTCCTGAATTTTATATGAAAAAAATGAGTTCTCCTTTTTCTTATCGATTATTATTTTACGCTTAGTATTTCCTAAAGAAATTGTTAATTCAACAATATTACGTAAAAACAACAGTGAAGAAGAATCAAAATCTGCAAATTCCTCTGTAACGACTCGATTATCAATACCAGTAAATAGAAAAAAAGTTGAAAAATTGTTTAAATAGGGGCTGATCTTCTTTTTAATATTAAAATAATCATCGTTAGAGATAATATGGGGAATTCGAATTAATGGGACATCATCAATACCTATCTCAGCTAATTTTTTGATCGTTTTCTCTTTATTGAAATTAAAATGAAAGTCGCCACTTATGATTGATATCGACTTTGCTAAATTTGCAGTCGATTTAAATCCAATTCCTCGATAACCGATAGTTTTTCCTCGAATTTTTTGTGAAGATCCGCTTCGACATATTGCTTCGACATCATCAACTGAGAATGGCTTCCCGTTATTTGCTATTAATAATCCATCTTCGTATTCAGTAACTAATATTTCTGAGGCGCCGGCATCATCAGCATTTTGGATAATTTCAATAAAAGATCGTGATTTATAACTTTCAGCAATATATTGCTCTACTTTTGCTAAATCTCTGAAGAGTTTGGGGGCTTTTTTTGCCTCATTAATGTAGGAGTCTAATAAGGAATATATAAAAGTATTATCTGGAACGGTTTTATCGGACATCATTTCCTCTATTAAAATAGATAATAGGGACTTGATTAAAATTTGTGCCCACAATTTATTTTATTTCATATGAATAGGCCTCATATCGCAATTCGGATCCACCACCTATAGAATAAAAGAGAGTTATCTCATCTCATATCGGTCTGATTTCCTTGAATAGGACGATCTCCAAATGCACAGCGATACTCATATCCACTCCCCCCACCCTTGCGTCACGCCGTGGGATAGACAAGTATCCCCTCTCTCGCACCCACTGGGCCGGGCTCCTCTTCTCTCAAGGGAGAGGCAGTGAGAAGGATGACTCCCCCTTCGGTCCGTGGAATGGACCTCCTCTTTTTTTCATTCCCCTAACCTCCCGGTTCCTTCAAATTGATATCCAATCACGCAAATCTTACTCCTGCACCAATGAATCGGGAATTCCTGACGAGAATGGCCGCAATGGCGCGGATGAGGGGCGCTCCACCGTTTTTACAAAGATTGCTCACCACCTTCGTCGTCCGGACCACCCTTGTCGTGGAAGGGCTGGCCGGGATCATCCGGAACCCGCCGGTCATGCAGTACCCTGAACAGGGATAATCGAATCGGATGCTTCCCTCACCGTTATCCAACACACCAATACCCCTCTTCTCACGCCAACGTTGATGGCTGGTGCACCGGCTTACAAACCAGTGATGAAATAGGAAGGGTGAAAAGGGGTCAACCTTGTCCTAACCACTTATGAAGGGTGACAGGTTTTTCTAAAGGAATGACCGTTTCCTTCGGAGGATAATACAACCCGATTATGAGCCAGGTCGGCATTTGCGAGTACATACCCATATAGAAGTATAAATCGCTCTTCTTCATGAAATCGAAGAATTTCTCATGAAGCTTCATCCACAGGAGTTTTACATCGGGATAGTTCTTCCACCATGAGCGGTAGGATTCGAACAACTCCCAATCTTCACACATGATATCATGTGTTTTCCCCTCGCGACATCCGGAACATGTGAATTTATAGGCGAAGATGTGAGGGATAGTATCGACAATGGGAATGATCTGGTTATCGAGAGATCGTTGGAATTCCTTCGGTTCCGGTGGTTGGAGGAGCTCCTCCCGGGTGAAAAAATCCATCACATCAACGGGTTTGATGAGACCAAGAGATGTTTTGTCTTCACGATATTTTTCTTCAAGGTATTCAAGTGAAGGGTCAAGTTTCGGCAGGATTCTCGCATTCCTCTCTGCCCACGGTACTTTCCCCTGGATTTTTCCTTTTGAAAGCGATCGATCGATGATTCTCACGGAACCGTCGCGAACCCTGTAACTTTCCTTCCTGTTTAATTTTTCATCTGTAACTTTTTTACACTCCACTTCAATCCAGTCATAGCGATGGATCTTATTGGTGCCGAGAAATGACGAGTAGGGCATGGGATACAATCGGATCCAGTCACCATCATCGGTAATCCCGGCAGTGCATACCGTGGTCCCATGTTTCTTGCTCTTCTCCGGGTAGGCCTTCACGGCTACCAGGATCTTCTTTTTCACCCAGGTCATAGGTCTGTCACACAGAGCCCTTCATCCCTGAACCGCTGGGCGATGACACCCCGGTGACAATCGGATGCCTGAGCCTCAAAACACATCAGCGCTACCTTTTCAATCTTTGATAGCGATATAATTCTGGCAAGATGGTCTTGTTTCTCTTCAAGCTCCTGTGCATAATGAAGAAAGAGGCTGGTATAACCGGCATTCGTCAGGTTCTGTCGCTTGTAACTGTCGATACCTAAATCAGGAAAATGCAGGTAAGAAATTCCCAATTTTTCAAGTGCCCCCGAGAGCTGGTTCTTCGAAAATCCGTATTTCATGCTGAACGGATTTTTTCTCACATCGATGAGTTTTCCAACTTTATTTTCGATGAGAAGAGAGAGGAACCGGTCGATATTCCTTCCCTCATATCCGATGGTGACGATACCAGTTTCGTCCCGATTATACTTTTCCAATCGCTTTATAGTGGAAAAGATGGTCATCTCGGGATGTGCCCGGTATACGTAGTCGATGAGATCCTTTTCATGGCAACTGCCAAAACGGTCAATACAAGAATCAATTGCAGTCCGAATGAAGGAATCGGGTTGGGGAAATATCCGATCACAATATTTCACCTCGTCATCAACTTGAGTGAGATGCCCCTCACGCTCGAGATGACGAAGGTCTTGATATAACTTGAATGAGAACGGGCCGTACTGATAGGGTACAAAGTCATAAAGACTCTGCTCCTTCGAGATGAGAAACATCATTTTTACCAGTTTCATCCTGGTCAGATGTGATGTCCTTGATAACAGGTAAAGAAGTGCCCTCTCATTCTTCGTTATCATGTCCATTTATCCTGAATCTTGTATTTTAGGCTTAAATATGATAGTATACAGGGTGAAAGTAGATGAATAATACTCCTTTTCGACACAATGGATAGAAACCCCCTCCTACTTAAAAAGAGGATCCGGGAATCACCCCCCCCTTTCCCGGATCCCTTGATCAACCCGTACTCAATCTCGTACCCCCCCGATGTTACCGAGATAAAATACGAACTCTTCTCTTTCGCTTTCGCTTCGGCGACCTGCTGTAGTTGAGGCGACTTACTTCCTGAGCCCTCTCATTGCTTCAAGTGACACGACTTCTACATGCACGCCATTCAGTTTCCATATTTCATTCCCCTAACCTCCCGGTTCCGTCAAATTGATATCCAATCACGCAAATCTTACTCCTGCACCAATGAATCGGGAATTCCTGACGAGAATGGCCGCAACGGCGCGGAAGATGGGCGCTCCACCGTTTTTACAACGAGTGCTCACCACCTTCGTCGTCCGGACCACCCTTATCGTGGAAGGGCTGGCCGGGATCATACGGAACCCGCCGGTCGTGCAGTACCCTGAACAGGGATCATCGAACCGGATGATTCTCATACTCTCATCCAACGCACCAATCCCCCTCTTCTCACGCCAACGTTGACGGCTGGTGCACCGGCTTACATACCTGAAACAGCCTGAAAGGGCTGCCAAAGGATCCAGGGAAAACAGATTCCGCGAGCCGAAACGCCAGCCAGAGAACCAGACGAAACAGCCAGGGCGCTGCTTCCCGACCGACATTGTTGACAAACAAGGAAAAACGTGAAAACCCATGAACCAGGAAGAAGAACCGACACAGGCGGTGGCCGAGCCGGATGGAATACCCGGCTCCTCCGGTCCCGCACCCCGAACCGACAGTGACCGCTTCCCAAGCATCACGGAGGAGTCGCCTGAGAGACAGAACAAGAAGCCCTCTCCCGGTGGCGACGACCGCTACCGGTGGGGGAATGCTGCCGAGCACGAGGCCCGGCGATTCCTGAAAGAACAGGGATGGGACGTGAGCCTGTGGTATGGGCGAAACCCCCCGCCGGACCTCTTCGCCGTCCGTGAAGGCGAACTGCTTGTCCTGATGGTCCGCCGGAGCCACAAGAGACTGAACACCGCACACCAGGTCGTTGTCCATTTCGGGGAAGAACTGGCCCGGATGAGGGCGTTCTCACCGGGGTCATCGGCCAGGAAGGAGTGCTGGATCCTCGTACGGGGAGACGGATGGAGATGCTACGAGATCCTCCCCCGTGGGATCAGGGCACTCCCGGGGAGCAGCACCAACCCGGCGGTCAGGGATGCCCCCGAGTATCGGAACGAGTCCGGCAGGGATGAATCCCGTGAGGTGGCTGCCCATGGATGAGAGAGAACAGGCCGTCCGGCTGCTTGCCGCTCCGGGCGGCGTGGTCGAGATCCGGGCCATCGCCGAGGACGGGACCCACAGCGGGTATTTTGATGATCCCCGCCTCCTTGCAGCATCGGCCGATCTCCTGGACCTGTCTACCGTCCACGGTATCTATATCACCCTGAACGAGCTGAACCCGGCCCTGCTCGCCCGGCGGTCGAACCGGGTGAAGATGCACCTCTCGCGGAAAGACTCCACCACCGCGGATGCCGACATCATCCGGAGGCGGTGGTTCCCGGTGGACATCGACCCGGTCCGGCCCGGCGGCGTCTCATCAACCGACGAGGAACACGCAAAGGCCCTGGAGAAAGCAGAACTGGTCGCCGGGTGGCTCAACGACCAGGGCTTCCCGGAGCCGGTCCGGGCAGACTCCGGGAACGGTGCCCACCTCCTCTACCGGATCGACCTTCCAAACGACGAGACCAGCCGGGACCTCGTCCAGCGGTGCCTCGCTGCCCTTGCAGAGCGTTTCAACGACAGCACCTGCACCATCGACACCGCCGTCTCGAATGCAGCCCGGATCTGGAAGCTCTACGGCACCGTCTCCCGGAAAGGGGATCCCACCGCCGATCGACCCCACCGGAGGTCCCGGATCATCGCTGTCCCAGACGAAACAGGCATCGTGCCGATACCACTCCTGAAAGAGCTCGCTGCAAAGGGAGCAGGTCAAAAACCGCCCGAAAAACGATCCCCGAAGACAACAATCTACGACGACTCCCAGGCTCCCCTCGACCTCGACGCATGGCTCCGGGAGCACGGCATCAGGGTCAGCGCCAGGAAGTCCTGGAAAGGAGGCCGGCTCTTTACCCTCGAGGAATGCCCCTTCACCACCGCCCACCAGGACGGGGCGTTTCTCATCCAGTTCGAGAACGGCGCCATCCACGCCGGCTGCCACCATGCCGGGTGCGGAGGAGGACGGCAGCGGTGGCAGGAACTCCGGAGGATGCATGAACCGGCGTATGCGGATCGGGAGAAAATTTCTCCCCCTCCCCGGGACTACGCCCTGACCGATGCCGGCAATGGAGAACGGCTCGTTGCCCGGTTTGGTGACGACATCCGGTATTGTTCGACGAACGCTTCCTGGTATATCTGGAACGGCGCACTCTGGGAGAAGGACACTTCGAACCGGATGTATCTCCTGGCAACCCGGGTGGCCCGGAGCATCTACGATGAAAGCCGCGATGCACCAACCCCAGACCAGACAAAAGCCCTTGCCCGGTGGGCGATCACCTCAGAGAACCTCCGGACACGAAAAGCCATGATCGAATCGGCCACCCCGCTTGCGGCAGTCGAACTCGACGCCTTTGATGCCCGGGAATACCTCCTGAACTGCCGGAACGGCACCCTCGAGCTCGATACCCTCACCTTCCGGGAACACCAACGAGAGGACCTGCTGACCCGGAGCTGCGGCGTCGCCTACGATCCTTCCGCCGAATGCCCGCAGTGGAAAGCCCATCTCGACCTGATCTTTGACCAGGATTCAGAGTACATCAGCGGCTTCCAGGCCATGTGCGGGTACTCACTCCTGCAGGCGAACCCCGAACAGCTCCTTTTCATCCTGTTTGGAAAAGGCAAGAACGGGAAGTCAAAGACCATCGAAGTCCTCGCCGCGATCCTTGGCGACTATGCCGTCAATATCGCCGCCGAATCGCTCATGGTCCACCGGTGCGAAGGGATCCGGTCTGACCTCGCCCGGATAGCCGGGGCACGGATGGCGACCGCCAGTGAAGGAGAGGACGGTGCCCGCCTGGCCGAGTCCATCATCAAGCAGCTGACCGGGGAGTATGCCATCACCGTCCGGAGGCTCTATGAGAATGAATTCGAGTTCACCCCGACCGCGAAGATCTGGCTCACCACCAACCATGAACCGGTGATCCGGGGGACCGATGAAGGGATCTGGCGGCGGATCTGGATGGTCCCCTTCACCGTCCAGATCCCTGAAGAGAAACGGGACCCTGAGATCGAGAAGAAGCTGATCGCCGAGGGACCGGGCATCCTGAACTGGTGCCTCGAAGGGTTACAGCGCTATTTTTCCTGCGGGAACCGGCTGGTCAAGCCCCGGAAAGTCTCCGTAGCCACCGGGAACTACCGGACGGTCAGCGATACAGTCAGCTACTTCCTTGCCACCGAATGTGCCTTTGAGCCCGGGAGAATGATCGCACGCTCGGCGTTCCGGGAGCTGTTTGAAAAATGGTGCGAGGAAGAGGGGATCCGGCATCCCATAGCCCCACGGAGATATGCGACCATCCTGAAATCACACAACATCAGGAGTGTGAAGTCCGGAGGTGAACGGTTCTGGTCCGGGATACGGTGGAAGACCGAAGAGGAACGCGACGCCTGTGATCAGCGGGACCCGGTGCAGGAGCCCTTCCTCGGATTCGCCGGCAGCTGAGGTCTGGGGCACATGGGGCACATCTACCTCTTTTTTCAAAGATATCTTCCCCAGAAAAAAAGATACAAAAAGTCCTGGAACCAGGGATGAATGTGCCCCATGTGCCCCAGTTGAATAGTCTCCATCTTCGGGTTTACCGGTTTACTCGTTCAAAGATACGTTGTGCAGAAGTGACGACGATCTGGGCAAACAGGAACGTCTTCTGTCCTCCCCATCCATGTACACAGATCCACCTTTACCCCAGTCAACCTGAACCTGTCGTCCAAGGCTCGGTCTCATCCAAAACACCTCCTTCACGAGAGACTGCTTTCTTCATTCTCCGGAAATTGGATCGTCTCTCATAACGGGACCGCTTCGGAGACGACCCGCGTACGGATCTGTTCGCGGAGCAGATGTACCGTGCAGACATCGACCGGCCTGCCCAGAAGTTTTTCAAGATCATAGGCAAGCCCGCCAAGATCAAACAACGTTCTGCCCGGCTCCAGCTCGACAAGAAAATCGATATCACTTTTTTCATCAGCAGTGTGGCGGGCAACCGATCCAAAAATCCGGATATGGGAAGCACCGTACTTTTGTGCAAGACGGTTAATTTCATCTCTCTTTGCCTGGATGAGCTGATAAATATCAGGTTCCGCCATGTATCCTGAACAGATAGTGGGAATACTGTTATTAAAAGGATTCCTCCCTGGGAGAGCTGAAAAGACCCTCGCTGGATTTCAAGACGTAGAATTACATCGTGAAAACCAATTCCCGTCTTCCCGTCCCTTCTCGTCCCCTGCCTTCCGGTGAGACTCCTCCGCTGTTCACAGAGGACGAGACCCATCTCCCGTAGAGAGGTCAGAGAGGTACTTGGACCGCCGACACTGATCGAGAGTGTTTTTGCAATCTCCCAAACATAAACACGGTGACAGAAGTGTCGCCCCAGAAATACCAGTACTTCAAAGGATTAAGCCAGAGGCATGTTCAAATATTTGAACATATGCTCATTTCTACGAACAATAATAGGTCAATTTTGTGGAGGGAAGATCTCTCCTTGTTCTCACTATCATGTGGGCGGCACTCACCCTACCTCAAGAGATCGTTGGACATCCTGATGGTTCCCCGGCCGTGAACAGTACCTCAGGCAGAACCACTCATCTCCGCCGTTCGAAAATCCGGACCCGTTCCCATTCCCGTTCCGCCGAATAAAGATGCAGCACGTCCCGACTGAAAAACGGCTGAAACGCTAAGATCAATCCCGTCCAATAGATGATTGCCTCTGGGCCAGACCCATGGGCAGGAAAGAAAGAACATGGCTGACTTTGTCCAGACCAGTATAACCAAGACCGCTGTCAGGGAACTGGCAGCACCGATCGCAAATGTGACTGCGTTTGCCACCATCGTTGACGGCGTGATCACGAACAACCCGTGGAACTGCACCGCCTACACCTACGGCGATGTCCCCCAGGACCCGGTGGCGAAGTCCCGTGAGGCCTACACCGCCTACATCCTCTTTGAGGACATCGAAGCAAACACCGTCGGAACATTGACCGCACGGTCCGTGACCGTGGCCGCTCAAGTGTCACGACGCCAACGGCGAGGTGTACTATGTCACCTTCGCCCGCGACCAGGTACGGATCTCCTCCTACTCGGACGATGCCATCCGGACCAGGGTGGAGACCTGGGCAGACACCGTTCCGGCCCTGGCGTGATCGTCGTGGAGAATGAGGTGCTGATCACCGGGATGTTCCTCGGTGCAGGACTGCTCGCCTACGTGGTGATCCCCGGTCTCCTGGTCATGTGGGACCGGGTGCTCGACCACATGGGCGAGGAACCGCTGCAGGGGAAGTGAACACTTCCCCCGGCGGTTTTTTTTTAAAAAGAATCTGAAAATATACGACAGGTGCCCCAAGTGCCCTTTTTGAAGATAATTGACAGGTGTTGAGCACATTGAGGGTATATTTCAGGATTGTTTTACCTAAGAAAAAATATTGAAAAATCTCTGGAGAATCGATGACAATGTAACAGATGCTTAAAAATTAAAAAATCCCCGGCTCAGGGATCACTGCCTTCCCGAACCCTTGATCCCCACAATCTCGGAGGAATCTGACGTGAACGAGATGAGATCTGAACCCTTCGGTTACGGTTTGATTGCTGCCTTCACCTTGGCCAGGATGTCCGGTGGCATGGGGTCCATCTTATGGACGGTTTTTGCGTGCTCGACGATTTTTTTCATCAGTTCTGCTTCGGTGGGAGCAGAGGCCTCGAATGGACAGTTCTTGGCAATGCATTTAAACGATGGCATCTTTTAGCACCAGCTGGGACATTATCCTGTGCCTATTTATATCTTTTTTCTTCAATACTTTGATGATAGATTTAATCTTCGAATATCACGAGGAGCCCTATGCCCTATTACTCTGAATCCGAATCGCAGCACCTGAGAGAGACGTTTGAGGAGATTCTGTTACGATGGCCGGAAGTAACAAAGAAGAAGATGTTTGGCTCTCCCACCTACTCGGTCAGGGGAACGATCTTTGCGATGCTGGTGAATGGTGGAATTATCCTGTCACAACTCGACGATGAGGAGAAAGAAGCCCTCCTTTCAGGTACTGATGCAGAGTATTTCGTCGCTCACGGAAGGGTGATAAAAAAGTGGGTGCTCATCAGGATCCAGGATAGTGCAGATATCGAGCGGTTCATCCCCTTCATCGAAGCGAGTTACAACAGGGCAATGAAATAAGTGTAGAGGCCGTAATCCCCGCTTTTATTCAATGTACCATGTATCACAATAGTGAGATCCCTTTATTGTCTTGCTTCATCCAATCCCAATTCATGCGAATCACACTCCTCCTCCTCCTCACCATCCTCACCGTCCCGCTCCTCCTCGCCGGGTGCACCTCACCGACACCTCCCCCTGCAGAACCAGGCCCCCCTACTCTGGTCCTCACGTCCGATGCATTCCCTGCAAACGGAACCATCCCGGTCCTGTATACCTGTGACGGGGAGGAACTATCACCCCCTCTCTCATGGAGCAATGTCCCGGAAGGCACCCGGAGTTTTGCCCTGATTCTTGACGATCCCGATGCCCCGATCGGGACCTACACCCACTGGGTTCTTTACAATATTCCCGGCGAGATGAGAGAGCTTCCTGCAGGTATCCCTCCGGGACGTGAAGTGCCGGGTGGGGAGCTGCAGGGGGTAAATAGTGCCCGGAAAGCGGCATATGCCGGCCCCTGCCCGCCCTTCGGCGGTACCCATCGCTATATTCTGACCATGTGGGCACTGGATGATTCTGTGGATTCTTCCGGGACGGTGGATGCCGCCACGCTCCGAAAGGCCATGGAGAACCACGTCCTCGCAACCGGGCAGCTGACAGGGACGTATGGGAGGGTCTGATAATAGGATGGGTAATCCGTTCGGTACCGCCCGATCCGGGATACCCTGCAGAATCAAATTTATTTGGTTCGTTAAAAATCCCCCTTTCCCTTTTTGATCTCCTTTGCGAATTTCGTGATCTCTTTCCACCGCTTTCGTTCAGACCGTACCAGCCCTATCTCGGCTTTCTCGTGCTCGAAGGTAAGTTCCCGCACGAGGCGGTGATAATTTTCCAATCGTGATAAAGAAAGTGTCCCGTTCCTCACTGCCTCCAGCACGGCACAGCCCGGCTCCTGCTCGTGCTGGCAGTCCGAGAACCGGCATCTGGTTGCAAGTTTTAACATATCCGGAAATGTTTCGGCAATGCCGGCTGATGCCGTGCCAATGCCAACCTCCCGGAGCCCGGGATTATCGATCATGAGTGCCCCGCTCTTCATAACGAAGAGCTGCCGTACGGTTGTTGTATGCCGGCCTTTCCCGTCATAGTCGCGGATAATGGAGGTTTCCTGGACAGGTCGGTCGAGCAGCCTGTTGATCAACGTGGACTTGCCGACACCGGATGAACCGATGAGTACGATCGTTGTGCCGAAGGTAAGGAACGGTTCGAGCCGGGAGATCCCATAACCACTGATGGCACTCACGGGGATAACCGGAATACCGGATGCGACCGGGATAATTTCATCAGTGAGCACTGCAGGGTCATCCGCAAGATCGGATTTATTAATCACGATTACCGGTTTTGCACCAGACGCATGGGCGATGGTAAGGTACCGTTCGATCCTCCGTGCGTTGAGATCATGGCCGGCTGCCGTGACAATAAATACAATATCGATGTTGGCTGCAATGACCTGCTCTGTGCCTTCTTTTCCGGAAGCTCCCCGTGTGAATACAGATTTCTGCGGCAGGATATCAACGATCGTGGAGGAGCCAGCTTCCGGCTGGTGGAGCAGCACGATAAAATCGCCCACTGCGGGAAATCGGCCGACCTTTCGCAGGGCTCCGGAGATCCCGGCCGTTACAGATCCCCCATCGATAAAAACATCCCAGACGGTTTTTTGCCGGCAGACCACGCGACCAGGTACATAGGGTCCGGTATATTTTAGAAATGCCTGCGTATGTTCTTCTGTCCACCCAAGCTGTTTCAGGGTATAGGAATGCGCCTCTCCGCATCCGGAATCGGATTTGTTCATTTCAGAAACCTGAACGTAGTGCAGAAAAGGTGGCACGCAAGGTGCCAAGTGGTTTGTGGTCGTGAATGCCTATTACTTAAAATAAAAAAAGTATGTGAAGAGATTTTTCAAGACTGGGAGTGGTCCTGTCATGACCTTTCAATTCACAATAATGTCATGATAGGGAAGATTGTTATCGGTCGAAACAATTGTCCTCAAACGACATTTCCAACAGAATACCTTCAATGAGATCATTCAGAAGGTCTAATGTAAATTGTGCCCACTGCATCCATCCCACTCATTGCCTCCTCCAAGCCGTCCCACCAGGGCTAGGAGCGAAAGGGGTAGCAGTGCGCCCTGGAAGCGACGAGAGGCCTGAGAATTGGGTGGCCACAGCAGCCCAAGCAGCGCCGGTAAACGAATGCATCAGCACGAGGTCGAGCGCTGCGAGTCACTGAGCGTCAGTGGCTATACAAAACACAGCGACAAGCACGATGCGAAGCATGGTGTGAGGAGCGAGGGGGAGCAGGCGATGCGAAGTGAACGAAGCGAGCGAGCATGGCTGTCATCAGGACCAGGAGCGATCTGAAAAACAGGCACACGATGAGAGTGGAGGGAGGAGAGAGCACCGGACGAATGGAGGAGCAGAACGACAACCGGAGCGAGCATGGTGTGACGTCAAAAAAATAGTGAAAACATCACGGTTTCCCGGTATGAACGGCGGATCCAATAAGCAAGACTATCTAGACTGAATCTACATCCTCCTCGGCATCGTCCGCTTGTGCAAAAACATCGTGCCTGCAGTGAATACAACAGTGAACATGCCAAGCGCCGCGATATCCCCGGGAACAGGGAAATAATTCGTCCCGGTGAAGGAGTACCGCACAAGGTCAGTAAAGTAGGTCAGGGGAGAGCAGACTGCGAGTGCCATTCCCCAGGGAGGCATCTGTTCGAGAGGAATGAAGATGCCCGAGATGAAGACCAGCGGGAACTTGATTAATGACGAGAGCATCATGATGTTCGATGGGGTGTTGGTGGGGGGGACTGCAAGCAGCATCCCGATTGCAGAGAAGCAGCATGCGGCGAGCAGGATACCGGCACCCAGCGTGACCGCGTGCAGGAGCGAGAGGCCGAGTACTAGCCCGATGATAACGGTGATGAGCGTGATCCCGATGCCAAAGAGGGTGGAGGCAATCATGTCACCGAAGACAATAGCCTCGACCGTGATCGGGCACGATGCGAGCCGCTCAAGGGTCTTTGCCTGCCCCTCCCAGGGAAAGATAGCGGGGGATACTGCCGTGGCTGTGAAAAAGAGCGCCATCCCGACCAGTCCCGATACCAGCAATGCAAGCGGGAGCTGCCGGCTCCCCATCAGGAACGCGAGGAACAGGAAGACCGGCATGAATATCCCGAAGATGAGCACCGGACCCTTGATGTAATAGATACAAATGTCTTTCTTGGCAATCGCCCATGCTCTCCGGACCTGTTCAGGGAATCCTGCCGGGTTCATGGCGATGCCTCCCGGGTCAGCCGGAGAAATGCATCGTCAAGCGAGGGTGCGAGGGTATTAAGGGTGACGATCGCTGCACCCTGTTCCCGGCTGAACTGAACGAGAAGCCTGATGACCGCATCATGGTTCTCGGTGGTGATCTGCCACTTGTCCCCGGTTCGGTCTGCACTCACCACTCCGGGAAGCCGGGCAAGTGCATCTGCCGGGATCTCCCGGTCGAAACTCACCTCAATCCGGTGGAGACGGTCAATTGCCGCCTTCAGTTTTTCCGGGGCGTCAAGTGCAACTATCTTCCCACTCCTGATGATTCCGACCCGATTGCAAAGCCGGTTTGCCTCCTCCATGTTGTGGGTGGTCAGGAAGATAGTCGTCCCCGCCCGGTTCAGGTCCCGGAGTAGGGAGAGGATCATCTGGGTACTCTGGACATCGAGACCACTCGTGGGCTCATCCAGGAAGAGGAGCCGGGGCTCGTGGAGGAGGGCCATCGCAAGGATGAGCCGCTGCTTCATCCCCTTCGAATAGGCCTGGACCTTCTGGTCCTTCCGCTCAAAAAGGCCCAGCACCGTGAGAAGTTCGGAAGCCCGTTCCGATACACGGACTGGGGAAATCCCATACAGTTCCCCCATCAGCATCAGGTTCTGCCAGGCGGTAAGGTCGGTATAGGCATTCGAGGTCTCGGGCACGACGCCGAATCCCTGTTTGGCCAGTACCGGTTCGCGCTGTATATCATGGCCGAGAATCATTGCAGAACCGGAATCAGGAGGAATAACCCCTGTCAGCATCCTGGTGGTGGTGGTCTTTCCGGCACCGTTCGGGCCAAGGAAGCCGAAGATCTCCCCTTCCTTCACCAAGAACGAGACATGGTCGACAGCCACCGTAGAGCCGAAAACCTTGGTCAGATCAGCGACCACAATTGCGTCAGGCATCCGGATATCCCCTCAGACATCATCCCGGATGCCAAGGAGCACCATCCGCTGGTCGCATCGGATCCCCCGGTTCTCATCCTTTCGCACCGAAACAAGGTGCAGGGGTTTCACGGGATGCCTGGCACTCCCGGCAGTGATGATCCCCTCCCCTTGGAGAACAACAAATACCACGGCATATGGTTCCGGATGGGGAGGGATCTCCTGACCGGTCTCAAGGCAGACGAGGACGATGTTCGATCCGCTCATTTTGATGAGATCTTTTTTCACAGGGGTATCCGGTGAGCACTCAGCTACGTTTAGGAGATCCACACTGCTGGCTGTCATGGTCCCGCAATTCTTATTCGTCTCTGGCTTTTTCAGACTCATACCGTTTCACCTCCTTCTCCATGAACACCTTTGCACGGGGGGTGATCTGGTAAATGATATACTGCCCTTGTTGCTCCCCTTCGATCATCCCGGCCTTCTTCAGGATATTCAGATGGTACGACAATTTGGAGTCGGCCATCCTGACGACTGCTTTGATCACGCAGACGCAGAGCGGCTGGACCATGAGAAGGGAGAGGATCTTCAAACGGACCGGATCGGCACAGGCCTTGTACCACCCCTGCATCTGTTCAAACATTTGGTCGGAAGGGATCTGGTCGACAAGTCCCTCCACTCCGCCACAGGAACAGAGCGAGTCGGCAATCTCCTGGGGAATGGAGAGGTCATCGACATCCTTTCGAGCCATTCGGGAGCGTGATACCTGCCTGGACATTTCAAATTACTATAAATTACTCTAATCTCATAAACTGTTCATCCGCACCTGGTTGTCCGGTCGTTCCTTCTGAATGATTCCTATCAGAAGTTTTATGTCTCACAATATTTCAATTATAGTTGAAATATTTTGTCGAGAAGGATATGAATGCATCTCCACCATCCCCTGTTCCTCGAACCTGCTGAAGGAGGTGAACAACCATGACCGATGCCATCACCGGAGCACTGCTCTCCGGGCTGAACGCAGTCATCGAGTATCTTGCTGCCCACGTCATCACCTGCCTCGTCCCTGCCTTCTTTATCGCAGGTGCGATCGCGGTCTTCATCAAGAAAGAGGCGATCCTGAAGTACTTCAGCCCTGATGCCAAAAAGTCCGTCAGTTACGGGGTTGCATCTGTCTCCGGAGTCGTCCTTGCCGTCTGCTCCTGCACCATCCTGCCGATGTTTGCCGGCATCCTGAAGAAAGGGAGCGGGATCGGTCCTGCCACCACCTTCCTCTATGCAGGGCCTGCCATCAACATCCTCGCCATCATCTATACTGCCAGCGTTCTTGGATGGGACATCGGGTTTGCCCGGGCATTTTTCGCCATCACCATGTCGATTGCCATCGGCCTCCTCATGGCCACCATCTTCCAGTCTTACGATGAGGCCGTGACCGCAGCGGGCAAGGGGTTTGTGGCCGGCAGCGAAGAATCCACCCGGCCGAAATGGGTGGTACCTCTCTTCTTTGTCTTCCTTGTGCTCATCCTGGTGATCGGAGCTTCCGGGCTCATTCCATTCTCTGTCCGTCTCTCGATCGTGTATGTCCTGACCCTGGGAGTCGCCCTGCTGCTCATCTACTACTTCGAGCGCGACGAAGTAACCGAGTGGGGATACGAGATCTGGGACCTCACCAAGAAGATCTTCCCGATCCTCATTGCCGGGACATTCATAGTGGGCATCATTGCCTTCTTCCTCCCGCCAGAGACCTTCAAACCGTTCTTCGGTGACAACTCGCTCGGGGCCTGCCTCCTGGCATCAGTGGTCGGCGCCCTCCTCTATATGCCCACGCTCCTCGAGGTCCCCATCATCGGTGGCACGTTCGGATACACCTCGGGGGTCATGGCTGGCGGTCCGGCCCTATCCCTCCTCCTCGCAGGGCCCGCGGTCAGTCTCCCAAGTCTGCTCGTCTTGTACCGCATCATGGGAGGAAAAAAGACGCTGGTGTTTGCTCTCCTGGTGGTCGGCTTCTCGACCTTCGCCGGGTTCGTGTTCGGCAACTACTTCCCGTACCTCGGGATCCCGGGATGTGGCACCAGTGGATGAGAAGCCCTGCTGCGAGGCGGAAGCCCTCCGTCGTATCCGGCAGGTCGATGTTGGGGGTATCGTGGTCGGGATCAGCATGCTCGATCATATCCTTGCCGAAGTGAGGGAGATGGAACTTCCGGACGAAAAGGAAACCGGGAGAGAACTCCTGAAGAGATTGAAGATCTACAATTATATCCCTGCATCAGCAGAAGAGAAATACCGGATCGCGCTTTTACAGGAATATCAGAAGTATAAGGGTGGGTGAATCATATGAAGATCGAAGTGCTCGGTACCGGCTGCATGAAATGCAAGCGGCTGTTCAAGAACGTTGAGATTGCCGTAAAGGAACTTGGCATCACTGCAGAGATTGTGAAGGTCGACGACATCAGCGAGATCATCACCCGCGGAGTCATGCTCACACCAGCCCTTGCGGTCGATGGGGAGATGAAAGTCTCAGGCCGGGTCGCAGATATAAAAGAACTCAAGGAGATCCTGAAGGGATGAGCCATGGCGTCAAGACCAGAGTGTGCATGCGGTGACACCTCGGCACTCGCTGGTGGGAAGAGACGGATCATCTTTCCCTGTGCAGGGACGGCGAACGTCGGTCTTATCTCCAACGCGGCTGCCCTCCATCTCGGGGAAGAAGGGTATGGCGTGGCGACATGCATCGCACTCCTGGGATCCGGGGATCCGGGTCTGAAAAAGCGTATTGCTGAGGCCGATGAGGTGGTGCTCATCGATGGCTGCCCCATGACATGCGGGGCGAAGATAGCCAATGCCCAGGGAGTGACCCCGGCCCAGCATATCGTGATCACCGGTCTCGGAATCGACAAGTTGTACGAGAAGAACTTCACCGAAGACGAGGTGGAACTCGTCGTCTCTGCTGCCTGGGAAGGAAGGGGAAGACCCGGGGAGACCCATGCCCGGTGAGTCCTGCGTCACGAAGGAACCAAAAGGCCTCGGCTGGTTCGAACGGTACCTGACGGTATGGGTCCTCCTCTGCATCGGGATCGGCATCCTGCTTGGGAACTACGCCCCGGAGCTTGCACGCTACCTCGATTCCCTTGCCATCTACTCGGGCGAAGCCCCGATCATCTCCCTCCCCATCGCCATCGCCCTCTTCTTCATGATGTACCCCATCATGGTGAAGATCGACTTTGCGGAAGTCCTGAAGGCTGGGAAGAACATCAAGCCAGTCGCCCTCACCCTGTTTGTCAACTGGGCCATCAAGCCCTTCACCATGTATGCCATCGCCCTCTTCTTCCTCGGCTATGTCTTCATCGGGTTCATCGGGCCGGAGGCAGTTGACCTCGTAAAGATGCCCTTCGGCCTGGACCTCCCGGTTGGAGCGCCCTACGGGGACGGGACCGTGGTCATGGTGGATGGCATCAAGATGTTGGAAATCCCGCTCTGGCGGAGCTACCTAGCCGGGTGCATCCTTCTTGGGATCGCTCCGTGCACCGCCATGGTCCTGGTATGGGGATACCTGGCGAAGGGCAACGACGGGCACACCCTCGTGATGGTAGCCATCAACTCGCTCACCATGCTCCTCTTGTACGGACCGCTCGGGGGCTTCCTGCTCGGGATCGGCCAGCTCCCGGTCCCCTGGCAGGCGCTTGCCCTCTCGATAGCGGTCTATGTAGCTCTCCCGCTTGTAGCCGGGTATATTTCGAGAAGACTGATCATTAGGGCGAAGGGCGAGGAGTGGTTCAACCGGAAGTTCGTCCACTACCTGACCCCGGTCACCATCATCGCCTTACTTTCGACACTGGTCCTCCTCTTCACCTTCAAAGGGGAGGTAATCCTCTCCCAGCCGCTGACGATCGTCTGGATCGCAATCCCCCTCTTCCTCCAGACGATGCTCATCTTCACGATCGGGTATTTCCTCGCGAAGAAAATCCACCTCACCTATGAGGATGCCGCACCCTCGGCGATGATCGGGGCCTCGAACCACTTCGAGGTCGCCATCGCCACGGCCACGATCCTCTTCGGGATAGCTTCAGGGGCAGCCCTTGCGACCGTGGTGGGAGTCCTGATCGAAGTCCCGACCATGCTCCTCCTGGTAAAAATCTGTCTCCGGACACAAGGATGGTTCAGATGAAACGCAATCTTATCATTGAATGGAAACACATCGGCACCACCGTCACCGGCACCTGCGAACGCTGCAGCCTGACCGTCGGGGCCATAATGGACGTGCTCGAAGACCTCCAGCCCTATTTCAGACAGAAGAATATTACCGCCCGATTCAGGGAAACAATACTCCCCGACTCACAGATTGAAGAGTCAAACCAGGTCCTGATCAACGGTGTTCCCCTGGAGGAGTACCTGTCGGATGCCCGGGTGGTACAGACCCCCTGCTGCTCCTGTGCCTGCATCACGGGGCAGGATGAAGCAGAGTGCCGTGCGATCGATATCGGTGAGGAACGCTACGAGGCAATCCCCCCCGATCTGCTGAAGCGGGTGATTATCGGGGTCGTTGAATCGTGGGAGACCCCATGCAGTTGTGGCTGCGATTGCGGCCCGGATATGAAATGCGAGTGAACCCGTCATGAACGAATCAATCGGATGTATCGGGGGAGGGCGGGTAATCCGCATCCTCCTGCACGGATGGAGGGAGGCGGGCCTTCTCCCGGAGAACATCATTGTCAGCGACCCCAGCAGAGGGGCACTTGACCAGATAACCGCAGAATTTCCAGGGGTGACCGTACTACAGGACCAGAACGCCCTTGCAGCCGGCCAGGACCTTGTCATCATCGCAGTCCATCCCCCGGACGCAGGGAAGGTGCTCGGTGTGATTGCCCCGGCACTCAAACCCGATGCCATCGTCATCTCGCTCATGCCCAAGCTGACCATCGCCCAGATCTCCGGGATGCTCGGGGGATTCGACCGGATCGTCAGGATGATCCCGAATGCCCCGTCCATGGTACTGAGCGGATATACCCCGGTTACCTTCTCGGGGGAGATCACAACAGGGGACCTTGCGATGGTGGGAACCCTCCTGGAATCCCTCGGCCGGTACATCGACGTCCCCGAGCAGGACCTGGAGGCCTACGCGGTGATCTCCGCAATGGGGCCGACCTGCCTCTGGTTCCAGCTCTATGAACTCGAGCAGATCGCGGTCTCGTTCGGGCTCTCCCCGGAACGGGCTGCCGATGCAGTCCGGAAGATGGCCGAGGGGACCGTGCAGACTATGATGTGGTCCCATCTCACCCCCGAGCAGGTCATGGACCTCGTCCCGGTTCGGCCTCTCGGTGAGGATGAACCGGCGATCAGGGAGATGTACCGGAGACGCCTCCCCGCTCTCTACCAGAAACTGAAGGGCTGAACCACTGTGGCTGAGCCAGACTTCGTCAGGGGATCCAGCCTGGACCTGGATGACCGGCCGGTCCTCCTCCTGACCTGCTCCGGGATCTCGCATACCGGGCAGCTCACCACGATGGCAGGGAACTCGCTCCGATGCCGTCATCCCGTCCTTGTTTCCCGTCATGTGAGGCTCACTTCCCTCACGCGGTCCCTGGAGAAGGAATTGACCGGGGACGAATGCCTCATCGCAGTGGACGGCTGCGAGGAATGCTGTGCAAAGAAGAGGATGGACCTGATCGGGAAGATCCCGGATGCCTATCTCATCGCGACGAGAGAAGGGATCACCAAGCGAGGGATGGAAGAGCCGCGCTACGATGAGATCGAATGTCTCTGCCAGGCAGTCGTCCGGACGATCAGGAAGAGTGGAGGTAAGAATGATGAATGAGATTATGAAGCGACGAATTGTAGTCCTGGGAATACTCCTGCTGCTCGTAACGCTGGCAGCCCTTGGAGCAGGATGCACCGCTCCGGCCGCGACGAACGAAAGCCAGATAATGACAACCCCCGGGGCTGTCCAGAAAGTGGAAGTCTACCACTTCCACCGGACCCAGCAATGCTACTCCTGCCGAACCGTCGGGGCGTATGCCGAGGATACCGTGAAGACCTACTTCGCCCCGGAACTGGAATCCGGGAGGGTGGTATTCGGCCACATCAATATCGAAGAACCGGAGAACAAGGCGCTGGTGGACCAGTATGGGCCGACAGGATCCTCGCTCTGGATCGGTGTCTACGACAAGGACGGGTTCCATAAAGAGGAGAATGTCAATGTCTGGTACAAGATCGGGGACAAGGAGGCGTATCTGGCCTACCTCAAAGGTGTGATCGAGAAGCGAATGGCAGGTGACTTCTCCTGATCGATTTCATGGGCAGCATGGAGGCGCTGGGGACCAGTGGCATCCCCCTGGTCGCGGCGTTCTTCATCGGACTGGTGATGACCTTCTCCCCCTGCCCTCTCGCCACAAACATCACGGCCATTGCGTTCATCTCAAAGAAGATTGGGGACAGCAGACACACGCTCCTCGTAGGGACCCTCTATGCCCTGGGACGGATGGTTGCCTATATCGGCCTCACCGCCCTGATCGTCTATGCAGGACTGAATATCCAGTCTATCTCTCTCTTCCTCCAGGAATACGGGGAGAAACTGATCGGGCCCTTCCTTGTCATCATGGGGATCCTGATGCTGGAGATTGTGGACATCCCCTCCATCGGAGGCCAGGGATGGCTGCAGAAGATCGAGCTCTATCTTGGGGAAAAGGGATACCTTGGGGGCTTTCTTCTCGGGGTCATCTTCGCCCTTGCCCTCTGCCCGTTCGCCGCGGTCCTGTTCTTCGGGATGCTCATCCCGATTGCATTGAAGACAGGGGATGCGATCTTCGTCCCGGCGGTCTTTGGCATCGCGACCGCCCTTCCGGTCATCATCATCTCACTCGTGCTCGTCTCGGGGGTGAACCGGGTTTCTGGGATGATGACTGCGGTACAGAAGAACGAGAAGTGGATCAAGTGGGCAGTCGCTGCCGTGTTCATCATTGTGGGAGTGTACTATATTGTCATCGTATACGGCCCGATGGTTGGGATAGGAATATGAAGGACGATTGATCGGGTCGCTTACGCACCTTGTGCGAGGATATGCCCGATCAGCCGCTTCTCCGCTTTATGGATGTGCTCAAGCAGGGTAGTCTTGTGCATTCCCATCTTCTCCGCAAGTTCTCCGGCAATGCCAGGCGTGTCAGCAGGGGCCCCCTCCCTTGATCCCCCCGAGGCTTGATGGGATACCTGGTGGGGTGAGTCATTCTGCCTCGGGGGTCGTACCCGTCCGGACATCCGCATCGATGGTCGGATCGTTACCGGACGGTACGCGGTAACATCCCTCACTCCTTGCCCAGGTATACCGCATCCTCCACATCACGGAAGTGCGGGTCCCCGGTCACGACCTGGTGGCCACCTGCCCGGGCAGTAGCAAGGACGATCGCATCGGCGATTCCCTCCACTTCGCGGTTCTTCAGGTGTCCTGCAAAGATGGCAAGTTGCTCATCTAACGGAAGGACCGTACTTCGTGTACGGATATCGTCCAGGCAGTGGAGGAGGGTAGCCGGATCGATCCCTTGGATTGTAAAATACCTTGCCGTTTCTGCAAAGGTGATTGTCGAGCTGAAGAGAGGACCCTGCTCCTCGACCCAGGGTCTCACGGCCATATTTCCCCGCCAGTATTCCACCCAGACCCAGGTATCAAGGACGAATCCGATGAGAATCCTCCTCCTCGTCCCGGACAAACGGTCCTGCACCGGAGAGAAGCCCGAATGTTGAAGGGCGGAGCCTTCTCCTCTCATCGAGCAGGAACCGGATGGCATCATCGTAGGTCTTCCCTCCGGATTCTCGTTTTATCCTGTCAAGGTCTCTCTTGGTATCCTTGGAAATCTGGATGGTGGTCCTGTCCGAAAACTCCATTCGCCCGGGAGTCGGGAGAAGACCCGTCCGGCTGGTGGAACCATCTCCTGGCTGCTGCTGGGTGTTTCCTGACCTCTTCACTTTGTTGGGAGGAGGAGCCTTTTCCGTTCCCTTTTGCATGCTATAGTCTATAGCGCTATAGAATATAAATAGAAGTGTGTCATAGCGGGTCCACGTCTGTACTATTGAAACCAAGGGCACGTTGTTCTGAAGAATCGATGCCTATCATTGCATCGGTCTGAATCATGGTGCCAGATTCGCCGTGTCCGGGAAAGCAGGGAGCATGCTCCGAGAATCATCATCTCACCAGTCCCCTGCAGACCGCGGTCGTTATCAGGATACCTCTCGCTGAGACCGGCAGCAGGACTCTTCACAATCACCTTTATGCCATCTATCGAAGAGATAACAGCATGAATACCCTCATCATTTACAAATCTTACAGCAAGATGAATACCGAGAAGGTCGCGAAAGCGATGGCCGAAGCCGTGAACGCGACCCTCAAGAAAGTGGAAGAGGCAAAGCCGGAAGATCTCACGGGATACGACCTGATCGGTATCGGTTCCGGTATCTACGCCGGCAAATACCACAAGGACCTGTATAAGCTCCTCGAGAAAATCCCCCGGCTGGAGAAGGACATGTTCGTCTTCTCGACGGCAGGGAGCCCTGATGAAAAGTATGAAAAGCCCATGAAAGAGCTGCTGGCGGGGAAAGGAGCCCGGGTCGTAGGAGAATTCCGGTGCCCCGGTGCAGCCGGCCTGCTGGGATTGACGTGGGCGAACAAGGGACACCCCGATGAGCAGGACCTGGGTAGAGCCCGGACGTTTGCAAAAGGGCTCATAAAAGGGTGAAAAGCCTGATGCGGATGCCCCATGGTTGGGGTGTCCTCCCCCAGACGTTTTTCATGAATTTTTAGCGGTGAAAGCCAGAAATACATGATTATCCTGCCCCGGTATCAGAATCATTTCTTTGGGAATATCTCTGCACCTTTAGACATCCCGCCGGTATATTTCTCCAGGTACTTGGCACAAAGGTCGAATGCCCCGGAAACCAGTTCCCGCCCGATCCCAGGCACCCCGCAGGTGATGATCCGGATATTCCGTGTTTCCGCGGTCACCTTGGTCGTATCGGAATCACGGTACGGGTAGATCGCGACGATCTGTTTTTCGTCGGTCATGATGACCTGGTTCTTCTGAAGCACTACCTGCTTCTCCATTCCGATACCAAGGAAAGATTCCCCGTTATTGGCGAACCGGAGCGTCAGATCCCCTGTCAGGGCATCAGAATCGAATGCTGCGATTGGCAACCCGGAGCGGGCAGATGCCAGGTTGTAGGAGTCAACGGCAGTATTGATCCTCGGGAGTTTCCCACCTGAAAGGATCCTTCTTACCAGGGCTTCGGATGCCGGCCTGGTCTTGGTCGGGTCTACCCCGACACTCCAGAAAAAGTCCCTGTACGCTCTGAATACTGGATCGTCCTTCACCTGCTCCAGGGTATAGCGGGATTTTACCTCCTGGATGGTCTCCCGTTTTAGTGTTTCCAGCCCGGCACTCTCATGGGCAATCTGCACAGACCGGATATTCCCTTCGGCCACACCGATCCCCGGGAATGCATCCAGAACTTCCTGGCTGAACTTCATGGTATCCTTGAGTAGGGATTGAATCACCCTCACGTTAAAGGAATGGTGCCGGAGGAATCATATACCAAAGCTCGCTATTTTCTTTTCGTGAAGGGAATATGGTTGAACAACCTGGGGCTATTATCCGTCTTTCGAAAGAACAGATCGGACCGGCAAGCGAAATGCTCGTTGAAGCATTCTTCAACGATGCCAAACTGACGTATGTCCTCCCTGACGACACTACCAGGAGAGAGGAGGGAAGGAACATCTTCGAATTCCACCTCCGTTACGGCCTGAACTATGGCCGGGTGTATGCCACATCCCCCACCCTTGAGGGAGTTGCCGTCTGGCTTCCCTCGAACCGGTCGGAGGTGACGTTCTGGAGGGCGATGCGGTCAGGGGGGATGGCGCTGCAGAAAGGGCTTTCGAAGGACGCCATGAAACGGCTTCTTGCCTTTGCAGAAGAGGTCGATGTCTATCATAAGAAGCATCTTCCCATCTCCCATTGCTACCTCTTCTTCATCGGTGTTGATCCTCGCCTCCACGGAAAAGGATATGGAGGGAAGCTGATCCGGCCCATGCTTGACTGGATGGACAGGAAGCAGATAGCCTGCTATCTGAATACTCAGAACGAGAAGAACATCGGTCTGTACGAGCACTTTGGGTTTACCGTTGTCGAACAGGTCAGCCTTCCGGGATCAGGGATTCTGCATACCGGAATGGTCAGGCCCCCGGTTGTCCAGGGGGAATAGCTCACGGGACCCTGAAAAAAGACATCAGAGGGGAAGAAAAGAATTTTTGCTCATTGTACAACAAGGCGATAGAATGACCAAACACGATCCTATTTCCCTTGTCCACGGGATCATGCAGGAGTTTGCCCGCATGACAGGGCTTGATCCTCCTTCTCCGTCTCCGCGACGATACCTGTGGACGGATGCGTTTGCGGTATGCAACTACCTTGAACTGTATCACCGGACAAATGATGCAGCATACAGGGACCTTGCATTGCGCCTTGTCGACCAGGTGCACCATGTCCTCGGCCGGCACCGTGAAGACGACCCTCGGAAAGGCTGGATCAGCGGCCTGCATGAGCAGCAGGGCGAACTGCATCCGACCATTGGGGGCCTCCGGATTGGGAAAAAACTGAACGAACGCATGTCGGGCGAACCGTTCGATGAGCGGCTCGAATGGGACCGGGATGGGCAGTACTACCACTACCTGACAAAATGGATGCATGCCCTCAACCGTGTAAGCCGGATGTATGGGGATCCGCAGTATACCCGGTGGGCGCTGGAATTAGCAAAGACGGCCCATGCCCGATTCACCTACCTTCCACCCTCTGGAGGTCGGAAACGTATGTTCTGGAAGATGAGTGTCGATCTGTCCCATCCCCAGGTCTCCTCCATGGGCCTGCACGATCCCATCGATGGGTTGGTCACCTACCGTGAGCTCCAGATGACGCTGGAATCTTTCCAGCAACCATCGCCAAAGGTAAACCTATTCACGGAGATTGCGGAGATGGAAGAGATGTGCCGGATGCAGGACTGGGCGACGGATGATCCCCTCGGCATCGGGGGCCTCCTTTTCGATGCCTCACGGATTGCACAACTGATGGTGCAGGGTGGATTTGCTCACCCGGATTTGCTGGAGAGTGTCACAGAGTCAGCCCTCCAGGGAATGCGGACAGTGAAGAGGAGCAGGCTCCTGCAGCTGCCTGCCGGATACCGCCTCGCCTTCCGGGAACTCGGGCTCTCGATCGGGATGAAAGGGCTCGAAGAGTTATCCGGAATGATTGAAGGGTACCCGGCTGTGTTTGGAACGAAGGATTCCCTGCACCTGAAGGTTGCGGAGCTCAGGAAATATATGCCTCTCGCAGAGGAGATAGAGCTGTTCTGGCTTGATGAGGACAACCAGGGGGCTGGAACCTGGACAGAGCACCAGGAGATCAACATGGTCATGCTCGCCACCAGTCTTGTACCGGACGGATTCCTTATGATATGAGGGGGAGAAATGGGATACTTTCAAATCTGGGAAAAAAGTACGAACTGTCTTCGTGGCAATGCCGGGATGATCAGTCCTTCTTTGCACCTGAAATTTTAGATTTCAAATACTATTGATTAAGGAATAGTTCCCGATTGTCCATAACTATCGAAAATTCATGGAAGAAATAAAATATCCGTGCATGTACCTGTTTTCCATGGATGCATCCCAAGGGTATCTCGCAATTTCCATCACAATCCTGGCCATAGTGGCACTGTTACTGTTTATTGCAGG
>JAKLGZ010000069.1 GCA_022710385.1 Methanoregula sp. | reverse complement strand
AGATGCGATGGCGGATAGCCGCAAACATCGCTGCCCGGATCCCGCTCGCCTATGGCATGGTGTTCCGGGAGGTTGCCGGTGCTGATTACGACCGGCTGGAGCAGCAGATCTGGGTCACCCTTGCCTCTAGTGCAAGGGAGATGGCCTGGACCTATTCGCTTCCCGTAGGGGATTCAAGGGAACTGATCTCAGCACTCGAGATCCTGAACGTGATATTCTTCGGCCCGGACTTTAAGTCCGAGCAGATCTCGTTTGAACACGATCGTTCGGTTTTGCTCATACGGAAGTGTCCTTTTCTGATAAGGCAGCAGGAACTGTCCGGAGCTCCCGATTACGCATTCAACCGCTGCCTTGCCTTCTCTATCGCGCTTGTGGAGGAATTGAATCCCCTGTACACCCTCCGGTTCGTCCGGGCGATGTGCCAGGGGGACCGGAACTGCGAGATGAAGGTCATGACAAGAAAGGATGCTGAAGAGGCAGAAAAAAGGGGATAAAGCACTGAGAGACGACTATCCGAACCTGCAGCTCCTTCTGCCCTGTTTTTCGTAGAACTGCTGGTGATACTCTTCGGCAGGGTAAAATGGGCCGGCAGGCATAATCTCCGTTACCACAGGACGTCGCCCGTAACGACCTGATTCAGCTATCCTTGCTCGTGACTCCTCTGCAAGGACCTTCTGTGCGGGGGTATGGTAAAAAATCGCAGACCGGTAATTGGTCCCAAAATCAGGTCCCTGCCGGTTGAGCTGGGTAGGATCATGGATCGACCAGAACAGGTCCAGGAGTACCTGGTATGAAACAGTTTCAGGATCGAATACAACCTCAACTGCCTCGGCATGGCCGGTCTTCCCCGAGCATACCTCTTCGTAGGTCGGATTTTTTGCTTGTCCCCCGGTATATCCGACGCGTGTTGAGATCACGCCCTTCACCTCCCGGAATGCTGCCTCAATACCCCAGAAGCATCCGGCAGCAAAGGTTGCCTTCTCTCCACTCTCCATAGTATCGCATGAGCACTCGTCTGGTATCAAGGTGTGTTTGGGGGAACCGGGAAAAGTGTTCCGGTCGGGCACCAGGAATCCTCCTGGAACAGAGAGGTTCCCTTTTAATAAAATGCCTCATTAGAAAAAATGCGGATGCTTTTTTTCGCCGAAAAGGGGAATATCCTGGTCATCCTGTGGAACCTGGACGATTATCGTGAGAACAATCCTATCAGCGAACCGTTCCCCAGAATATGACCCTCCATTGCATGCCCGATATCCCTCCGCGTAACCGGTGCCCGCAACGCAAGGACGGTATCCAGTGCATATGCATCGAAGTGGTAATGGTGGGTAGTCCCCGGTGGACAGGCAGGGCCGCTGTATTCCATTCGTCCGTAGCTGTTTGTACCATGCCGGCTTCCGTCGATCAGTACCGGTTTTTTGGGCACACCTTTTGGTATATGGGCTGTTCCGGCAGGTATGTTGTACAGGATCCAGTGGGTAAAGAGTCCGGAAGGGGCATCTGGATCATCGCAGATGATCACGATGCTCTTTGTCCCCGGGGGCATCGGGCCAAATGATAGTGGCGGTGAGAGGTTCGCACCTTTACAGGTAAATTCATCCGGGATCCGCTCCCCCTCCCTGAAAGCGTCCGAAGCGATTTCAATCGGGTTCATAATAGATACCTATAGTGATGGTTACAGGTACTCTGACCACTAAAATGTTATGGCCCTCGAAAACCCACCAGTTAGGTGAAGCATGGCAGCGGAGGAGGGGCGATGAGGCTTGGGGTACTCTGTTCTGGTGGAAAGGATTCGCTGTTTGCGTGTATGATGGCAATGGAGAGGGAAGAGGTGGTCTGCCTCATTGCACTCAGGTCTCGGAACGAGGAGAGTTACATGTTCCATACTCCAAATGTATCCCTCGTCCCGCTCCAGGCAGAAGCCGCAGAACTTCCGCTGGTCGAGATGCCGACGGAAGGAATGGAGGAGGAGGAGCTCGAAGATCTCAGGGCCGCCCTTGTTTGCGCCCGTGAAAAGCATCGGATCGACGGGGTGGTGACCGGTGCAATCTTGTCAATATACCAGGCCGCCCGTGTGCAGCGGATCTGCAACACCCTTGGACTCTGGTGTTTCAATCCCCTCTGGTATACCGACCAGGAATCCTACCTTGATTCACTCATAAGGAATGGATTCAGGGTGATTATCTCAGGGGTATTCTCTGAACCTTTTGATGAGAAATGGCTTGGCAGACCTCTCGATCGCGCTTCTGTTGTCCTGCTGAACCAGTACAGGGAACGATACGGCATCACTCTCACAGGCGAAGGAGGAGAATACGAGACGTTCGTCCTGGATGCCCCATTCTTTAAGAAGAGAATAGAGATCGTGGAAGCATCATCAGAATACCACAATTATCGCGGATTTTATCGCATTACCGGTGCCAGGCTGGTGGGCAAGTGATCCTTTTGATCGATCTCTGTTATCGTAATGGTTCTCTGGGATTCGACGAGTTTGTCAGGCCGGTTGCCCGAATTGTGCGCCATTCGGGTAATGACGTTATTCCTGTGCATTTCCGTTCCCTGACCGATCCGCTCCTCTCACGGGCTGAAGCCGTCATACTCTGCGGGACACCCCTTGCTGATACTGCCTTTCTTGCAGAACCCGGTGCTTTTTCCTGGCTGAAGGAGACCAGTCTGCCAGTCCTTGGAATCTGTGCAGGCATGGAAGTGATCTGCACCATCTTTGGAGGAACTCTCAGGCCATGTACTGAGATAGGGATGACTGAAGTCAGCGTGATCGGGAACGACCCTATTTTCCAGGGATCCGGCTCATTTTCTGCTTACGAGATCCATACTCTTGCATGTAGCAGCAAGCAGGACCTGGAAGTTCTTGCCGTATCTAACCAGTGTATCCAGATCGTCCGGCATCCTGAAAAAACAATATACGGGGTGATGTTTCACCCGGAGGTGAGAAACAATTGGGTCATCGATCGGTTCCTCACCTGTTCAGTCGAGGGTATTATCAGTCCGTAACAGCCAGACCATTCTCCCTTCCGATATCCCTGAAGGCTGTAGCAAGGTATTCTGCCTGTGAATCCGTCATTCCATACGTATTGAACTTCCATACCTTTGTTGCTCCCGGGATGATTCCCGCTATTCCCTTTCCTTTCAGAGCGCTTGAGAAGAAGAATCCACGTTTCTTGTGAACCTGTGCCACCCGGTCAAATGAACCGGTGGTGTCAACCCGGGTCAGGGTATGGTTCCTTGGGTACTCACTCTTAATCACCGTCCCCTCGATCGACATGAGCGCATCGACCACCTTCCGCCCATTGGCGAGCTCCTCTTCCCAGTGGGTCACCCGTTCCCTGACATGAGGAAACGACGCCATCATCCCCATCAGGGTGACGCCCATCAATGTGCAACCCATCATGCCGATCTCCTTTATCCCGAACGTTCTCTTGGTCACATCGGTCGTGACACCCGTGGTCCGGAATACCCGTCCCGCCCATTCAGAGGTTGTAGCGAGCATGCCGGAAGGTGCTGGTGCTGCCATGCTCTTATGCCCGGATCCGACAACAAAGTCAGCACCGATCTTTTTTCCATCCACAGGCATGATTCCGACCGAGTAGGCACCATTATAGAGCACCGGGATGTCATACTGGTGGGCTACCCGGATAATCCCCGCGACATCATGTCGGTTCCCATACTGGTAATCGAAATGATCGAGGAAGAGGAGAGTTGGTGAACGATGGAACTCTCTTGTCACCTCCTCGATCTTCTGGGCGGCCAGCTCGGAGGTGATGATATTTGATCCGGTTTTCGGAATCTCCCTGATCACTCCTCCCCTCCCTTCGATTGCAAGCACTTCGGTGTAATGGGAGAGGGCGGTGATGAGGACCGGATCGCCCGGAGAGATGAATGCATCGGCCACGGCCTGGAACCCTCTCCGGGCCCCCGGGACAACCCTTGCGATCTCCATGTTGACGAAAGAGGCAAGGTCACGATGGAATTGAGCGATGGGGGGTGTATTGATATAGTCCAGCCTGAATGGTTTCCTGCACTGGTCACAGACTGAATACCCGTCACCATACGCAATCATCGCTTTCATTGCATCGGGAGTGAGTCGGCCTCCTACCTGGATCGGGTCGATGTTGATGCTGGATTCATCAACATCCCTTACATCGATCGTCCCTGTGCATTTCATCAGGCAAGCTCCTCCCGCAATACTGCCACCTCTTTTTCCAGTGCGTCAAGGAGGGAGCGGACCTTTTCACGCTGGCTCTCGTCAAGAGCATGCTGGGGCGCAGTCTCTCTGAGCATGACCCTGATGTCGGTCAGGAGGAAGAGCCCCTCAAAAACAGCATCGATGGCCCGTTTTGACATGAAATCACCATAATAATAGTAGGAATGTACCTATAAGATAACCGATAGAACTGGTTTCACAAATTTTCACCACAGCCCCTTTAAGACCATTCTCGGGGTCAGATAAGCAGAAGCGGTTCCTGTCTGTCTCTGCCCCTCTGTTTGACACGGGTAGACTCAATGTGGTGCCTGCTTCTCAAATCGGTCAATGAATCGTCTGCGGAGCGTTTTTCAGGACACGTGGCATTACGGAGGGAGATGTGGGAAGCAGTCAGTTTTTAATGGATCGGGGCCATCCGTCTTCCCCATACCTGAACACAATGGTCATCGCTCTGTCCCAGGAGCACATTCAGCATCACCGCACTGAAGATTGATAGAAAGCACCGCCCTCTTCGTACCAGTTCTTTTTCCCGCCAATGAAGGGTATGTGATATCCAGGATAGTGCTATTGGGTAAAAAAGCCAGGGTTGGCGTGTTCGTGATAATCGGATGAAAACGTTCCCTTTTAAGAAGATTGAAGACCGGGATCTCCCCGGTTCAGGATTTTTTCTTGTCGTTCTTGTTCGTCTCGATGGATTTGTCAACCTTTCTGATGGAGACGCAGTTGATCACCGGATCCCCACCGACCACATACCGTTTCATGACGAGTCCGAGAACCTCCACCACGTCGCCTTTCTCGATCTTCTGACTAGGAGAGGTGAACATTTTCACCGAGATCTCCCCGCTCCTGTCAGCGATAAGAAACTGAGGCCGGTTCAGGAACTGGAAATATACCCGTTCGACAACTCCCTCGATCCTTACCGGATCTCCAATCATACCCGGGTTGATCAATTTGATCCTGACCGGGCGAGCTTCCTTTTCGTATAAGGGGGTAAGGTCCGAATACTGTTTCTGGCTCATGTAATTGAGTGCTACAGGGATGACCAGGAGCAGGATCAGGGTGGGTATGCCCCAGAGCAGGATCTGCCAGTTCCTGCTGAGGAAATAGGCGATCAATAAAAGAATGGTGAAGATCACGAACACCGCGATCGCGATGATCGAAACCCTCGGCCGTATTTTTCCGTTACTCATCAGTTCACGTAAGGTTACTTCAGGGCTGCGATCTCTTTACGGAAGGCAACCCAGTAGATGACACCGACGAAGAAGAGTGCCCCGACGATGTTACCTATCGTGACGATGATCATGTTGTTCATCCAGAAGCCGACCCAGTTCAGGTTGGCATACCCAAGATACTTGGCGGCGGCGGCTGCCTGGGCTTCGGAGAATCCTCCGGCGGTTCCTATGCCGTTTGTGAAGATACCTGCGGAGATGAAGTATTGGTTGGCGATGGAGTGTTCGAATCCGGTGGAGACGAAGGCCATGATCGGGAACCAGATCCCGAAGAACTTCCCAATAAGGTCATCGGCGCAGATACCGAGCAGGATAGCCAGGTTGACGAGCCAGTTACATCCAACACCCTTCAGGAACGCAGACCAGAGTGCCGCGGCACCCACATACTGCACCTTGAATGAGGCAATCCCAATTGCCCTCATGCCGAATGCGGTCACGGTTCCGGCTCCAGCAGCATTCCATGCGCTCAACGGTCCATATGCCATGATATATGCATATACGATCGAACCGATGAGGTTTCCAATGTACACCCACACCCAGAGGTTGAGCACGGCAGCCCAGCTGATCTTGTGGATGAATGCTGCCATAGGGGCGAGCATTGCGTCACCAGTGAAGAGTTCTGCACCGGTGAGCACGGTTATGATAAGCCCAACAGGGAACACCGCTCCCAGAATCAGGGCATTAAACCCTGCACTGGCAGTCCCAAAGGCCTGGGCGGCATCAGATGCCACAATACCTGTAGTACAGATTGTGGCGAGGGCACCACCCATGGCGATATACGCCCCTGACATAAATCCACGAAGGATCATGTTCCAGGCGGGCAGCCCTACCTTGTATTTCCCAGCATCGCCGGCTTTGGCGACGATGGCGACTGGGGGATGAAATACCATTTTTTTCACACCTCTCGAATGTCTACCTTAACCAATAACCCCAAACTCACTTTTCGTATAGGGTCAAAATTAAAATCTTTTCTGGTGTTATTAATAACTTTCTAATTGTTTTCAGGGGCACAATTCATGTTTTTAAAGTTTAAAAGGGAGAACTCCACTGGAAAAACACCATGAGGATAAAAATCTTTGTATAAATAGTTCTTGGTCAGGGTCGATCAGACCGTTTTTCTCCTCCCGCTCGCATCCCGGGTGTATTTTCCGAGTTCTGAGTGAAGGAGCGAATCGCCAGGAAAAACCGGCCCATCGCGGCAGACCCTGCGCCCATCGGGGTCGATACAGCAGGATCCGCAGACTCCGATGCCGCACTTCATGTAACGGTGGAGGCTGAAATAGCTCTTTCTGGTCATTCCTGCAGCATCAAGGGCATGCAGGGCCGCTTTCATCATCTTTTCCGGGCCGCAGATACAAATCTGGGTGTACTCTGAGAGGGGTATCTCCCCAAGGAGTCCTGTCACAGGCCCGTGAAACCCGGTTGTTCCATCGTCCGTTGCAGGGAGGACCTTGCTCTTCCGGGAAAGTTCAGGGATAAACAATAGTTCATCAGCTGTTCTTGCCCCAATGAGAAGGCAATCAACACACCCTTTCATGACCAGTGGGCGGAGCGGTGCGGCACCGACTCCCCCGGCAATGGCCAGGGTGCCTTTTTTTCCAGGAAATCCGTTTCCAAACGGCCCCCGGATCCCCAGCTTATCCCCGGGCCCGGCCTGAAACAGCGCCCCGGTTGCATCACCCACTCTCTGCACGGTGATGGCATCAGCCCGCGAAAGCGCCATCGGTATCTCATCGATGCCCGGGATCGTCACCATCACGAACTGGCCTGGCCGGAAAGAAAATCCCGGTGAGAATGAGAACGTCCTTACCGTAGGGGTTTCCCTGGTTATCGTGGTGATCTGTACCACCTGTAATGGTTCCTCACCCATGGGCGCACCCCACTATGGAATCGGAAGGGACCCCATCACTCTGGTAGAGATCAGAGGCAATCGACCGGAAAATACAGGGATCATCCTTTACCGCGGTTCCAATCTGGACAGCAGAAGCCCCGGCCATCATCATCTCAATCACATCACTGGCAGAGGATATCCCACCACATCCGATGATCGGGATCCGGCATGACTCGTAGAGGTCGTATACGCACCGGACCGCTACCGGAAATATTGCTTTTCCTGAAAGCCCGCCATAT